>JAKACI010000111.1 GCA_021821565.1 bacterium
GCTTCTATATTCAATAAATCAACTAATTTTTCTATTATTTTAAAAAATGAGATAAATAATTTTGTTGCGCAAAATAGAAAAAAAGAATTTATTTATTTATATTTTAAAAAATGGATTCAAGAAATATTAGAAAATAATGATAATGATAATGATAATGATAATGATAATATATGGAATTATTATTTTGAACCATTAATAAATAGCGTGGGCTACTATCCATCCTATGACATCGTATGTATGTTTTATCAGAAATTTAATATTTATGAAAATTTTATAAATGATTCAGGATTTTTTATGCATTTGCTTGAACTTTTAAAAAATAGGGAGCAGGAAGGGGAAAACAGTTTAGAATCATTCATACATTTTTTTGAAAACAGCAAATATGAAGAAAAACTATTTTTAGTTAAGCTTAATTCTGCCAAAGATGCCGTAAATGTTTTGACTATGCATAAATCTAAAGGTTTACAGTTTCCCGTCGTTATTATTCCTTATGCGAGTATAAAAATAGATAGTCCCAATGAGATAATCGTTGAGTGTTCAAAATCAATTTGTGCCGGCAATCAATGCGAAGAATATAATCAACATTATTATAATAAAAATATTAATGATGATTCTTATTATAATAATGATAATGATAATAATAGTAATAGTAATAGTAATAGTAATAGTGACTGTATTGAACTTGATTATGCCGATAAAATAAGTCAGGATTTTTTATTCAGTATTATTAAAGATATAATTAAAGATGAAGAATTAAATTTAAATTTAAATGTTAATTTAGGTACAGAATCAGATTTAAAATCAATATTCGGGGAGAATAAAAAGGTTATTGAATCTGTTATTTCATACATAAGGCAAAAATCATTAAATTTCATAGATGAATTAAATCTTTTTTATGTAACCTTGACAAGAGCGGAGAAAGAACTTTATATATTAATACCGCCTAAAATAGGTAACCATAAAAATAAATTAATGAGTTTATTTTTTAATGATAAAAATGAAAAAAATAAAAACAATATTTCCGATACAATACATTTGAACCCTGAACATAAATTTAATTCAGAAGATTATAAAGATTATAAAGATTATAATAAAAATAATATTTCAGAAAATACCGATACGATCAACATGCTTGAATTCGGTATAAAAGAAATTTTTTCAAATATAAATCAAACCTTAAATAAGCCTTTTAATAATAATGTAGTTAGCGAAACTGCAGATTTAAATACAGATACAATCAAAGATACAACTCGAGATACGGCTGCATTTATAAATGCAGATATCAATTCTGAAACTGTTTATAATAATGTATTGAATTCAACAAACAGTTCAATGTTTTTTAATAATCATAATAAGAATAATTGGAATGAACATTTATACGGAATAATCCCTAAAGAAGAAATATTTGCTATGTTAAACGAAGATATAAGAAAACGCATAATAAGAGGAAATATTTTACATTTTATATTATCTAAAATAAATACTTTAAATGAAGATAATTTTGAAACCATATTAGACGAGATGATTTATAAATATATTTCTGAATTTATTAATTCGCAAAATTATTTTATTGATGTGGATGAATTTGAACAAAAAACTATCGCAAATGAACTTAATGATATATTTAAAATTAAAGAAACAGAAGAATGGTTTTTTGTAAAAGATGTAAATGTAAAAATATTTACCGAAAAAGAAATAGTCAATTATTACGGAGAATTAAAAAGAATAGATAGACTTATGGTATTTTCGGATAATATAAAAGTTATAGATTATAAAACAGGCATACCTGATGAATCCCAATTAATAAAAGATAAAAATCAGATTAACGGCTATATCGGCATAATATCCGAAATGTATCCGGAGATGGCGGTTAAAGGATATATTTTATATATAGACAAAAAAGAGGTAAAAGAATTTTAGATGAAAATTTACACGCTTGCATATAAAGATTCTATCATTGAGTATTTAGTCGAAAAACTGATTAATGAAGCGAACGGCAATTATGAAAATTATAATGGCAGTAATAACAATTTTGATAATAATGACAATAAGAATAAGAATAGAATAAATAAAGATTTTTCAAAATATGCCGTAATTTTCCCCGGTAAAAGACCTGCTTTGTACCTTAGAAAAATCATATCCGATAAAATAAACTCGTCTTATTATCCGCCGCTTATGTTTTCAATAAATGAATTTATTAAATTTATTGCAGAAAAAGCCAGAGGTATTAGAAAAGAGGTAAGCAGTATAGATGCCGTATGGTTTTTATATAATATCGCAAAAGATATTTTTAAAATTCAGAGCAATCAGGGCAATACGATTAACACAATTAACATCAATAGAATCAATAATGATACTACCAATGACGTTATAAGTTTAGGTTTAAATAATCTAAACAAATTTGAGGATTTTTTCCCCTGGGGACTGCAGGTGTTTAATATAATTAATGAATTAGATGCCGAGTCAATAGAAAATGATAAGCTAAAGTCTATAAAATCGTACATGGCGGATATACCTTTTAATATAAGCCTATTTTATAACAATTTATCAAAAATACGTGAAAATTTTCACAGCAAATTACGTGAAAATAATCTGTCATCACAGGGTTTAGACTGTATTGATGCGTTAAAATATATTAATGTCAATACATATGTTAATACAGATGTAAATGCAGATGTGCTATCGGAAAATATATTTAATTTTAATAAAGAATTACGGAAAATATATTTTGCGGGGTTTATTTCGCTTAATAAAACCGAATCAGGTATTATCAAAACTTTAATAAAAAGCGGTGCTGCAGAATTTTATACCCAATTCGAATCTTTAAAAGAAGAAGAATATTTAGAAGACTATATTGTCTCAAAATTAATAAAATCATTAGATAACCCTGAAATAGAACATGTTTTTAATAATAAATTTAATAATGAAAATTACACGGAAACGGTTTTAAATTTTTACGAAGGGTTTGATGCACATTCTGAACTAACTCCAAGCGTAAATATTTTCAACGAAAATAATTTTGACCCGGAAAATAGCGCAGTTGCTTTGCCTGACTCAAATACTCTAATGCCGTTTTTATACCATGTAATAAATTATATTGATTTAGATTACAATATAACTATGGGATATTCTTTAAAAAGAACCCCGTTTTATTCATTATTTGAACTTATATCTAAGGCTCAAGAATCAATGATAGCAATGACAATGATAGCAGAAAAGGAAATAAAAGAAAAAAACAAAAATATATATAAATATTTTGCAAAAGATTATATAAATTTATTAAAGCATCCATATGTTAAGACATTATACGGCAAAGAAAGCATTTTTGTCGTAAACTATATAGAAAAATATATAGCAGAAAACGGCTATAGCTATATTACGCTTAATGGCATTGAAGGCATAACATTAGACCATAATTATAACGGCAAAGTAAATTCCGATGCAATAGAATTAAACCATACGGAATTAAAGAGTATAATTCAGAAAATTCATAAACATTTTTTTATAAATTTTGAAATTAATAAAATTACGCCTGATGACTTTTCAAACAATGTATTTCAAATAATTAATTTGGTAGTCGGCAAAAATAGCGGTGCCCTTAATTATAAACTTGCTCCAGAATTTGCCAAGAAAATCATAGAAATAATTAATGTATTCAATAATTCTTATTTCAATAATGAAATAATGAATAAAAAATCAATATTCAGATTATTTAAATATTATACGGATAATGAATTTGCAGCTTTCAACGGTATACCGCTGAAAGGTTTGCAAATTATGGGTATTCTTGAAACAAGAACTTTAAAGTTTGACAAAGTTATAATATTTGATTCCAATGAAGACATTTTGCCTCCGATAAAAAAATATGATTCTCTGCTGCCTTATACTTTAAGGAAAAAATTAGGGATGTTATATTATACGGATTACGAAGCTTTATATAGATACTATTTTAGAAGATTAGTTTTTGGCGCACGGGAGGCTGATGTAATTTACATCAAAAATGACAATAAAGTCAGAAGCAGATTTATTGAGGAAATTATTTGGGATGAAGAGAAAAAAACAAAAAATCTTAATATAGAAGATAAGATAAAAATTTTAGGTTTTAAAACAGATATTTCTCAAAATAACAATCTTAATTTTGAAATTAAGAAAAATAATTTAATATTAGAAATAATTGACAATATATTTAAAAAACTTACCATTACCGCAATAGATGCTTACGTTAATTGCCCCGCGCAATTTTATTATAAATATATAGCCTGTCTTGCTGAAACCGATACTGTCAATGAAGGTTTAGAATCTGGCGAAATTGGAATATTTGTTCATGGTGTTCTTAAGGAATTTTATGAAAATTTTAAAAAAGACAATTGTAATATCAAAAACATTAAAGAGTTTAACAGCTTTAGTAGAAATCGTATAAACGGTAAAGGCAGTAATGACAATAGCAATAGCAATAAAATTGAAGATAACTTAGATAAGTATATAAAAGAAAAAATAATTAAAATTATAGAAGAGTTTAAAATAAAAAATTATATAAACAATAAAAAAAATAAATCCACAAATAATAGCGTCAACAATAATAATATAAATAATACAAGTATTAGCGAAATATATAACGGCAATATCAATTTAAACTTCTCAAACATGCCAAACTGCGTTGTTGATTTTAAGATAGGTATAAATGAAACTGATGGCGGAGATTATTTTTTATTTAAAGAAATGTCTAAGGATTTATTATTTAATTTTATAAAATATGATTTGAAAAATAATTGTCTGAATAAAAAAGAATGGGAAATTTTAGAATTAGAAAGCGAAATTGAAGCCGATTTTGATATCGGAGAAGATGAAAAAGGTCGGAATAAAACAATTAAACTTTTTGGAAGGATAGATAGGATTGATAAATTTATAGATAAAAATAATCTAAAAAACGGTGAAGATTATAATAATTATAATGAAAATAACGGTAAGGAAAATGATTGCAGCTTAACAGGGTCTGTCAATACAAGAAATAATGGTTTCAATGAAGGTGCTGCCGAAGATATAATAATTATTGATTATAAAACAGGAAAAAAAGCAGTAAAACCTGATATTGATAAGCTATTAAAATATTGCGCAGGTAGACCTCTTTCTGACAGAAGTAAAATAAAAGAACTTATAAAATCCTTTCAGCTTCCTGTTTATATTTATTTATTTAAACAATCAACATTCAGTGCGGACAAAAATAAAACAAGCATAAAAGATTATAATAATATTAATGCTTGCCTTAGTTTTATATCATTAGATACGAAAACCGATAAAGAAAAATATAGACAGTATATGTTTAACGCTATCAATAAAAACAAAAACATTAATAATTGTAATAATAATGACGATACGGATACAACGTATATAATGGAAAATATTATTCTGCCGTCTTTAAGAAATATAATAAATGAAATACTAGACCCAAAGAAATCTTTTATTCCGGATACTTCTAACGATAAAGTTTGCGGATATTGTTCTTATTCTCTGTTATGCGGTAAAAATTTTTAAAATGCTAATAAAAATAAACATCCCAAATAAATTGGGGGGGGGGGGGGGGAGGGCGTGGAAATT
>JAKACI010000112.1 GCA_021821565.1 bacterium
CAGAAATAACCAAACATGTTATAGATATCAATAATATTATATTTATCTTGCAAGAAATAGACCGCTATGTTAATATTTAATGTAAAATGTATGAATTGATTTTTTTGTTTATAAGATTTATAATACTATAATTATTAAAATTGTAATAAATAAAAAAATAATAAATCTCAAAATTAATAAGTATGTAATAAGTATTTTTAAAAAATTTAAATTATTTTAGGAGAAATTAATATGCCCAAAAATTCTAAATCGGGTAAAAAATTTTCAAAAGTTATTTTATTTAGTTTGTTTATGTTTTTAGTATCTTTCGGACTTTACGGGTGCGCTAAAAAAGCAGCGCCGCCGGCAAAAGTTTTAGCAACGGTAAACGGTAAATCGATAACGGTAAATGAATTTAAAGCCGAGGTTGCCAAACTGCCTCCTTCCGTTGCGTCTTTCGTGTCAACGCCGCAGGGTCAAAAGCGATTTCTTAAAAGTATGGTTGAAAGGCAAATTTTAGCAGACAGAGCGATTAAAGACGGCATTAATAAATCAAAGGCTTATAAAATGCAGTTGTCCGATTTCAAAAAGGGCTTGCTCGTGCAGCTTTTGTTAAATGAAAAAGTACAGAAAAAGTTGGTAGTTACGAATCAGGCTGCCAAGAACTTTTATAAAAAACATCTTAACACATTTAATCTGCCATCTAAAATTAATGTAAGCTATATTCAATTAAGTTCATTATCTGTCGCAAAAAAAGTTTACTCTGATTTACAGAAGGGTATTTCATTTCCAAAATTAGCAAAAAAATACTCTGCTGCGCCAAATGCGGCACAGGGAGGAACTCTGGGCTGGATTAAATTTGGACAGACAACCCCGGCTTTTAATCAGGCTGCATTCGGTATATCTAAAATAGGCGGTTATTCCAATATAGTCTCGGTGGGTAAAAATTACGACATTATTAAACTTAATAATATTTTGACGGGTAAGCCCAGACCGTTTTCTAAAATAAAAAATCAAATTATTATGATTATGAAAGAAAAAGAAGGTCAAAATTTATTTAAAACTTATCTTGATAAAGTCAAAAAAGCTTCTAAAGTTACTTATTATTACAATAATTTAGCTGTTTTTAATCAAGTTAAGCCGACGGCTTCCAAACTTTCTAAGAAATAATATTTATACTTTATAATTTTTATTTATTTTAATGTTTTTAAATTTTATTGCAGGAAATAACAAAATATGAGTAAACAAGTTAAATCAGGTTATAACGATAAGAGACGTTTTATTATCCCGTCTCTTATCGTGTTTTTATTAGTTTATATTTTTTTGCCGGTGTTAAGCGCTAACGCGATTATAGCCGATCAGGTAATTGCCGTTGTCAATAAATCCCCTATAACTTTATATGAATTTGCAAAATTTAATAAATCTGCTTTCGAAAATTATGAACAAATGCAAAAAGACGCCTCAAGCGGTGTATTTAATAGCAATGACGAACGCATAATGACTCAGACAAAGAAAATTATTAATTTTTTGGTTGATAAATTGCTTATAAAGCAGGAAGAGCAAAAAGCCGCTCTTTATATATCTCCTAAAAAAATTGATGCTTATATTAAAGCTGTAGCAAAGTCAAATAAATTAACGGTGACTCAATTGAAAAAAATGTTAAAAACCAAAGGTATCAGTTATCATGAGTATAAAAAGCAGCTTGAGGAACATCTTATGCAATTCAGCCTTATAAGAAAAATATACGGCAATAAGTTGGATATTACCGATGCAATGCTTCTTAACTATTACAAGAAAAACATTGAAGAATTCAGAGGCAGGAAAGAAGAAGACTTGAAACTTATATTTCTTTCGGTTCCCACCGGAGCAAGCAAAGCATTGAGAAAAAAAATATATAATAAAATGCTCCATATCAGGAACTTAGCTCTTCAAGGAAACGTCAGTTTTTCCTCCCTTGCGTCAAAATATTCCGACGATCCTTCGGAAAAAAACGGCGGCAGAATTGGCTATGTTTATAAAGACAAATTATCGCCGTCTTTTTCCTCAATAGCATTTAAGTTAAAAGTAGGACAGATAAGCAAAATTATACGGTCAAAATTTGGTTATACATTGCTAAAATCAGTAGGCAAAAAATACGGCTCATATAAATCTTTTGGGCAAGTTAAGCAAAGAATTTTTGCATTGTTTGAAAAAAATAAAACAAATGAGTATTTGTCAAAACTTGTAAAAAAAGCAAGAAAAGATTCATTTATTAAAGTGCTTTTAGTTTCCTAATACTACTATGCGAAGCTAATAAACAAAATAAAAGATAAGATTGAATATTATATGTATATATATAAATTGCCGTCATAAATTTTTATATAGATTTACTATTTTATTTTTACATTGATATACTTTTTAAACATTTTAATAATTTTTTATCAGTAATTTTAGTGATATGCGTGATGCATTATTAATTTAGACAAATGCAGGATTAAATTAATACATTAAATAAATACATACTATATTTCATGTGGATAAAAATAATATTATTGGCACGACCGTTATAGGTATTACTATGGGCGATCCCGGCGGAGTCGGTCCGGAAATATCTATTTTGTCCTGCGAGTATTTTATAGAAAAAAAGAACGGCAGTATTAAGCCTTTAATTTTTGGGTCGTCTGAGCACATAGACTTTGTAAATACCTCTGTTATTAAATCAAAACTAAAAGTAAATTCTATAAGTCTAAAGGTAATAAATAACGAAGAAGATATTTTACGGTTTTATAAAAATAATTGCATTAATGTTATAGATTGTTCAGACAAGACGTATAAAGCTGTCAGGTTCGGAGTGGAAAACTCTGATTATGCCAAAGATACGGAAAAATTTATATTAAAAGCAGTTGAATTTGCTAAGTCAGGTAAAATAAAAGGCATTGCTACCGCTCCTATAAATAAAGATATGATGATAAAAGGCGGGGCTATGTTCCCTGCCCATACAGAGCTTTTGGCTTACCTTACTTCAGCTGAAAATTATGCAATGCTGTTTTATTCAAAGAAATTAATAACTGTACTTTCAACAATTCATATTCCTTTAAAATCAGTTTCAGGCAGGATAACTAAAAATTCATTGGAAAAAATCATAAATATATCTTGCAGTTCGCTTAGAATTGATTTCGGGATAAACAATCCGCATATCGCAGTTCTGGGATTAAATCCTCATGCAGGAGAAAACGGAGAAATCGGAAATGAAGAAATTGATGTAATTGAACCTGTTATTGCTAAATTTAAGCGAAATAATTTTAATATAGAAGGCCCTTTTCCTTCAGACAGTTTTTATGCAAAAAGATATAAAGATTTTGATATTGTAGTATCTATGTATCATGATCAGGCATTAATACCTTTTAAACTTTTATCTTTCAACTACGGAGTAAATGTAACGGCGGGACTGCCGATTGTCAGAACATCACCCGTACACGGAACGGCTTATGATATTGCAGGGAAAAATATTGCCGATGAAAAAAGTATGATTTATTCAATAATGCTTGCCTCAAAAATTGCAAACAACAGAATGAAATGGAAAGAAAAATAATAATAAAAGGCGCAAGGCAGCATAATCTAAAAAATATTAATTTAGAAATTCCTAAAGACAAACTTGTTGTTATAACCGGTTTATCAGGGTCGGGAAAATCGAGTCTTGCCTTTGATACTATATTTGCCGAAGGACAGCGGAGATACTTAGAATCTTTGTCGTCATATGCGCGGCAATTTATGGAGCAGATGGACAAGCCGGATATTGATTCTATTGAAGGTTTATCCCCTACTATTTCCATTGAACAAAAATCGGTCAGTAAAAATCCGCGTTCTACAGTCGGCACAATCACTGATTTATATGATTATCTGAGAGTGCTTTTTGCCAGAATCGGAACGCCTTATTGCTACAAATGCGGTAAAAAAATTGAGCCTCAAACCATAGACCAGATGATAGATTTTATTTTAGATTATCGGCAAAATAATCAAAACAACGGCGGCAGATTAATAGTTTTATCTCCCGTCGTTATAAGCCGCAAAGGAGAATTTAAAACAAAATTTGAAGAATATCTAAAGCATGGATTTTCAAGAATTTATGCAGATAAAATCCAGTATAATTTAGAAGACGAGATTGTGCTGGATAAAAATAAAAAACATGATATAGACGTTGTGGTGGACAGGCTTATTATAAAAAATGAAATTAAGCAAAGATTATATAATTCTATTGAAATTGCCTTAAAATTATCCTCCGGAATCTTAAAGCTAAAATTTATAGCTCAAGATGAAAAAGAAACCGATTTATTCTTGAGCGAACATTCAGTATGTTTAGATTGCGGAATAAATTATGTAAAACCCGAGCCTGCTATGTTTTCTTTTAATAATCCCGCAGGGGCATGTCCTTCTTGCGGAGGATTAGGCTATAAAACATTTTTTGACGAAGACCTGATTGTTCCCGATAAAAAATTATCTTTAAAAGACGGCGCAATAGCTATACTAAAAAATTCAAGTCCAGTTTATAGAAATCATATTATAAACAGTTTAGCTTCGCATTATAAGTTTAATTCAAATATGCCTTATGAAAATCTGAAAGAAAATATAAAACAGATTATTTTATATGGTTCAAGCGGCGAAAAAATTGAATTTTACGATGAACATTCAGATAAGCAATCTTTTCATTTAAAAGAATGGGAAGGGATTATACCGATACTTGTAAAGAGTTTGAACAGTCGTTCAGCTAATTATATTATAGACCCTTATAAATTTATGAGTGAAAAGCCTTGTCCCGAATGCAGCGGATTCAGGCTGAAAAAAGAGTCTTTAAGCTATAAAATAAATAATTTATCAATTGTTGATATTACAAATTTAAGTATAAAAGATGCGCTGCATTTTTTTGAAAATATAGACCTTAATGAATATGAGCAGGGTATAGCAGACAAAATCGTTAGAGAAATTACCGAAAGGCTGTCTTTTCTTGTAAATGTAGGGTTAGATTATCTGACTTTATCAAGACCTTCTTCAACATTATCAGGCGGCGAATCTCAAAGAATAAGATTAGCAACCCAGATAGGTTCTGGACTTACGGGCGTCCTGTACATTTTAGACGAACCCAGCATAGGTCTTCATATGCGGGACAATGAAAGACTTTTAAAAACTATATTTGATTTAAGAGATAAAGGCAATAGCGTATTAGTTGTAGAACATGATGAGACAGCCATGCTTAAATCCGATTATATTATTGATATGGGGCCAGGGGCGGGGAAAAACGGAGGGTATGTCGTGGCTGCGGGAACTCCTGAAGAAATAATGAACAACCCTGATTCTCTGACGGGAAAATATTTAACTAAAAAATTAAAAATAGATATTCCTGCGATAATAAGGAACCATGATAAAGGTTTTATAAAAATTACGGGAGCTAAAAAAAACAATTTAAAAAATATAGATGTTTCAATTCCTATCGGTAATTTAGTATGCGTTACCGGAGTTTCAGGGTCGGGGAAAAGCACTTTAGTTATAGATACCTTGTATGAAGCTATTTTTAATTTTTTAGTTAAAT
>JAKACI010000113.1 GCA_021821565.1 bacterium
TTTATATATTTTTATTTAAATATTATTTAAATTTAACTATGGAGGAAAATCAAAAATCAAGTTGTTTCTAAAATGGAAATAACTATATCTGCAGCTAAAAAATATTTAACTTTGTATTATCTGTTTTTTCTTTAATTTTATATTCTTAATTACTTTGCCTTTTTCATGATTTATATGTTTTTAATTTTGTCATTTAAGTTTTATGTTTTGTGTTTTAAGTTTTTAGTTTTGTCATTTGCTTTTAAGGTATTTTGTCATTACTCTAAAAGAGTAATGCAAGATAAGAAAGCTCCGCTTTCGGATACTGTCGTATTTAAAATAACTTAAATGACTGTGTTTTAATAATATCTAATTAAAGACATATAAAACAAAAAAGCCGTAAAAACAGGATATAAAAAACTGTAATAAAGCGGTATATAAGGATTTAGAGAGGTAGGGATTTACATTTTACCAATTTTTATTACATTTATATTATTATTAGATTTCCGTATAAAATAATGTGTATTATAAATGTTTACACATTATTTTTATTAAATATATTATATAAATTACATATGTATTTATTAATATATTTAATATATATATTAAATTATTTTACTTGACTTATTAATATGGCAATGATATATTAAATACTAATATATTTTAAATAGTAATTAATTAGTATTAATAATTAAAACAGGAGTATTTATTATGAAAAAATCAAACAATAATTTAAATAATAACAATGAAAGCATAGAAGAAAAAAAAGCAAAATTAAAAAATATTATAAATAAAATAGAAGATTCTAAATTATCTAAAGCCGATATTTTATTAAGTCCTTTTATTGATGAAATTAAAGAAATGCAGATTAAGAAATTAAGTATCGGCTCTCAATTAAAAGCGTTAAATGAAATCGGAATTAAGATAAGCTATAAAACTTATCAAAAATTTATTTTAGATATAAATATAGACAAACCGCAGGACGTAAAAACGAAAAAAATAATACAGCTTAATAACTCTGGACAGGTAAAAACTTTCGCCGTTAAAAAAGAAATTAAAGATTTAGAATTTGATTGGAACGATAAATATAAGGCATGGGAAAAAGAAGCGACTGAAGAAATTATTAACAAAATAAAAGAACTGAAAGTAGGGTATGATATAATATAAAATTATGGAAAAGAAAGAAGCACTTTTAAAAACCGCTAAAGATTTAAATCTTTTCTGGTCATATTCTAAGGATATAACCCTTACGGATATTCCGGATGAACTTCTTATAGAAAAAATACTTTTATATGGGGATATAAAGGACTTAATATTATTATTTCAAGAATACCCGTATAGCGCTATATATAAAATTTGGACGGAAAGACTTTTGCCGGATAAAAGATACAATGAAGCGAATTATTTTTTGGCTAAATTCTTCTTTAAAACCGATATAAATAGCATTAAAGTAGAAACAAAAATTGATAAATTAATTAAGATAATGAAAGCAACTTAATTATGAACGAAAAATTATTAGAAAATTTACTGCCGGACACAAGAGATGTTTTTAATAAACTCTCTATAGCAAAATCAGATTTTTTAGATAATTTTGTCTTGGTCGGAGGTAGCGCTTTAGCTATAAGGCTTGGACACAGGCAGAGCGAAGACCTTGATTTTTTTACACATAAAGACTGGTTCGATAAAAGCAATATATTATCTCTTTCTAATTTATTTAAAGATTATGAAATATTATTAAACGGCAAAGAACAAATTGATTTATTGTGTGATAAAGTTAAAATTTCTTTTATGAACGCATCGTCTAATGCGGCATGGCACTTTTTATCGCCTTCAGACTCCGCCGAAGAAAATAAAATAAAGGGAATTAATATAGCGACTATAGATAAACTTTCGGCGATGAAAGTCCATGCACTTTTTTTAAGGTCTGTATTCAGGGATTATTACGATAATTATGTTCTGTCTAAATACCATATAGGATTAGAAAATATGTATAATAACGCATATAAATATATTCCAGGTATGTCTTTTAGGTTCTTTAGTACGGCATTAACTTATACCAAGGATATTAAGGACGAAAATATCGAATATTTACAACCGAAATATAAAGTTACAAAAGCGGAAATACAAACTTATTTCGAAAAAGAAATTAACGAATATATTGAGAAAGAACTCATAAAATCTAAAAATCAGCATAATACTCCCAACCCCGACGCCTTTTCTCAATGGCTTTCTAAGAAAGGCCAGGATAAAGGAAAAGGCTGGGAACGGTAATTAACGAGGTGTAAAAATGTTTACAGCAATACTTAAAAACTCCGGTCCTTGGTGGATCGACTGGATAGAATAAGTCCCCGGCGTAAATTGTCAGGAAAAAACCAAAGAGGAATTAATAGTTTCTTTAAAAACCGCGCTTAAAGAAGCTTTTAATTATAAATAATAATTAAATAAATAATATCGGGGTTAATTATGGAAGAAATTATATTCTTAGTGGAAGAAGACGTTGAAACGGGATATACGGCTAAAGCTCTTGGTTATTCTATTTTTACGGAAGGGGAAGCGATTCAGGAACTAAGTGTAAATATTAAAGAAGCCATTAAATGCCATTTTGAAAATAAAGCGGATACTTTAGATAGGTAGAGTTGGAATTCGGTTTTTGGAATTTAAGACCTATAGTTAAATCAAGAGTAAAAAAGGAGGGTATTAGATTATTTATGAACCATCGCCATATAAACGTAGATATTGAAAAAGGGCTTCCCCTTGAGGCCATTGACGATATAATATCAAGAGGAGAAATGCCTGAATGGCGGGAATTAAGGGATTATGTTTTATATCATCCTGAAATACTTGATGATATAATAAAAATCTGCAGTCATTACATCGCGGATCCTTATGAGCAGAAATACCTTTTTTGGTATAATTTGGGTTTATATTTAAAATTATGCGTTAAAAATATAAAGTCACTAAGAAACGAATCTAAAGAATTTATAGATATGTTTGATTTAATGATTAATCATAATTATAATTTCAATAATATAGAACTTTACGGAGTAACATTTTATTGTTTTCTATCATTAGAAGAATCCGGCGATATAATTAATAAATTATCAGTTTGGCAACAATTTACGGGATGGAAGGGTAAAAAATTTGCAAAAAAACAAGCGCTAGAATCTTTAAATAAAATTCAAACATTAAAAAAAGTTTGGAATGAAAAATATAATAATCAACATTTTGATATATTAAATTAAATCTTATCTGTTCCTCTTAAAAAAAATAGAGAATCCCCATTCTTTAGGCGTGGGGAGAATGTCAAGGATAAAAATTAGTTAATCAAGGGTCTATATTAGAAGTTCTTTTTCCTGAGAACTTCGCTATATAAATATAGTAAAATATTTATAATAGGAGGCAAAAATGTTTGAAACTCATAGATTAAAAAAAGCAAAAGCTAAATTAGAATTAGAATCAATTAATAAACAACTTGACGAAATAGAATCGCAAAAAGAACAAGAAAGATGGAATGATATGCCGCAATGGGAAAAGAATCTGAAAACAGAAATTTTAATTGAGGAAATGGGCGGAAGTAATAAAGAAAATTCAACAAAATATTCTGCAATAATGGCAGGAATATGGACGGTAGGAATATACGTTTTGCTTTTCTTTTTTTCATTCTTGTTTGTTATGCCGTCTACATCACAAACACATTTATCGTTACTAAATAAAGTAATTAATATATTGTTTATAAATCAAGGAATTGGACTAATGATTATGTTTATAACGATATCAATAATACTTATGACATATCTTGAAATATACGCTATATATAAACGTGGTTATGGGTATTTTTTGAAATGAAAATAAAAGAAAAACTTATTAATTATCTTAAAACAAGAATAATATAATAAATAGATATTCTGAACTCATATTTTTATTATCTATACGGTCCGTCTATTTTAATTTTACCTAAAGTTTCTATATATACGTTATCACTCCAGACCGTTTTATGCGGAAATTTATTTTTGATAAAATGAACCTTATTTCTGTCGGCAGAGATTTCATAAAACTCTATTTCTTTATTTAAACTATTGTAATATTGTTTGCCAATTTTATCGGATACTATTATCTTATGCGTTTTTAACTTAATATTATCAACAACACTTCTAACGGCTACATCTGGAGTGATTTGAAAAACTAAATCTAAATAAGAATACATGTTCCTTTCACATGGTTGATATAAGAGGATACTACCTGGTATTATTTCTTCAACAGCTTTTTTTATATTATTTTTTATATTCGTAGAAAATCTGTTTAAAAAAATAGTATAAGCCATATATCCGTTTTTAGATTTTTTCCATGCAGGATCAAACTTTAAAATAACATGATAAAAACATCCGTGATGTCCGTCTTCACCTTCAAATCTTGTGTAAATATTAATTCCGTTTTTATTTTTTTTTATTAAATTATGTTTAAATGAATAGAATTTATACATAAAATCTCCTTTTCATTAATTTTTAAATAAATTAATTCTTTTCAGATTTTTTATATTCTATAAAATAGATTTTATATTTTGCTTTCTGTCTTTTAATTCGTAATATAAAATCCCTTGTTAAAAAATATTTTCTTCTAATATAAACTTTTTGATTATAATAAAATAGATTGTCATCTATAAACTCTTTTGGAACCCTTATCGCATAAAACCCTTTACGATTGTATGCTTCTACAATACATTCTCCAAAAGAAACAGTTGCGATTATTAGTTTCATCATTTAATCTCTTTTAATATTTAAATTACCGATTGGTTTTTAATTCTAAAGAATCAGGATATGTTTCGCTTTGTAGGCGATAAAATTTATTTAACTTCCTCACTTTCTTTCTTTTCTTTATTTTTCGCATAAGTCTGACGCATATACCCAAGCGCTTTTTTCTCAAAGAGTTCTAAAAATTGCTTTGAAGCGCTTATAGTTTTTTCATTAGACAGATTGCTTATATTAGAACTATTAAATTTAATTAATAAGTCTAATAAGTCTTTTATCAAGCTCTCCGACTGTAGAGTGTGATTTACCGCTATAGCCAAAAGTCCTATTAATCTTTTCTCAAGATTTTTTTGTAGAACTTCCATTTGTTTAGCAACCGCTTCTTCCATAGCGTCCTGAATTTTGTCTTGCAGAAAAGATCCTTGAGACTCTACAAAAAACTTTTCAAGACCTGCTTTAATAGATTGCCTGACAACTTCTGATATATACATTCCATTTTCTTCGGCCACTTGCCTTATTCGCGTGTCTAAATCTTTTTCCACGTAGGTAATTATTTTTTCGGTCTTACCTATATAGTTCTCGTTTTTAATTTTAGGCATTATTATTCTCCTTATAAAAAATTAGTTATTTATAAATTATTTTTTAATCCCTACCTCTCTAAATCCTTATATACCGCTTTATTACAGTTTTTTATATCCTGTTTTTACGGCTTTTTTGTTTTATATGTCTTTAATTAGATATTATTAAAACA
>JAKACI010000114.1 GCA_021821565.1 bacterium
TAAAGAAGCTATCAGGGACGTGAGCCGCTTTGCAACCTTAGTGTGATATGCGTCGGATAAATTTCTTCTCTTTCCAAATATTATAAATCTTTTTTGGGTAATAAGGATATAAAAAATAAAAGGGAATACTTTAAAAAAAATGTATAAATTTCTTCTAATCAATATAAATTAACCTTTTTTATTTAACTTTAATAAATATTATTTGTATATTTATATATAAATTTATATATATAAAATGATTGTCAGAATGATGAACCTGAATTATTAAATTTTAGCATAAATATTTAAGCAAATATTATTTATATATGCAAAATATATGTAAAATAATTTTGCAGCAACAATATAATTAATATTAAGATATTATACTTAGATAATAATCCAAAAATATTATAGATATTATATTAGTATAATATTAAATTCAAAATAATTCAAATTTTTATTTAGTTCCAAAATTGTCGATAGAAAATTATTTTTCTAATTTTTCTAGATGAGCCGTCTAAATGCCGACGGCTTTAAAGCGTACCCGCTTACGCGGGAATGACTTTGCGAAGATTTATCGTTCACCTGTTGGGTGTCATTCCTGCGCAGGCAGGAATTCAGTCTTTTTAAAATATTAAAGCACTTTTAATAATCTCTATCGGCAATTTTGGGTTAGTCCTTAATTCTACAATGTAAAGCAAATAATTATTAATATCGTGATATTTTATATATTATATTCATTAAAAAAAATTAAATCTATTCTTAGGAGTTTATATTTTATATTTATAATAAAAGCTCCCCTCCTTGATAAGGAGGGGAGCTTAATAAATTTAAGGCAGTCAACTTTAGGCGGGTTGAAAATACACAATTTAATTTACTGAATTTTAAACTTGAGTATCTTGAACATATATTACTTAAACTTAAGTTTATATTATATTACTCAATCGCTTGCTTACTTATTTATATAAAAAAGGCTTTTAAAACATTTAAACACTTGCATTGCCGTTTATATAAAGAAGACTTTCTTCCACACTTGAAACTCCCATTATATTAAACTTTTCTATTAATATATTGACGACATTCGGGGATAAAAATGCCGGCAATTTGTATCCGAGCCTGATATTTTTCACACCAAGATACAATAGTGCAAGCAGAACCAGAACAGCTTTTTGTTCATACCATGCAATTTCGTAAAATATGGGTAAATCGTTAATATCGCTTAAGTGTAAAGCTTCTTTGAGTTTTAAAGCCGCAACAACTAACGAATATGAATCGTTGCATTGCCCTGCATCAATAACCCTCGGAAGACCTTCTATATCGCCCAGCCCGAGCCTGTTATATCTGTATTTTGCGCACCCTGCCGTCAGTATAACAGAATCGTCAGGCAAACTTTTTGCTAAATCGGTGTAATAGCTTCTTTCTTTATCGCTTGAATCACACCCTGCCATAACGACAAAATTTTTAATTTTTCCGGCCTGCACTAAATTTATAATAGTCTCTGCCGAGTTAACTAAAGTATTTCGCGCAAAACCTGTATTAATTTCTCCTTTAATATCTTCAGGAGTATCGTCCGATTCAAGAGCCTTTTTAATGACTTCAGAAAAATCATGATTATCTATATGCTTAACACCAGGCATTGCTACCATATCTGTCGTAAATATACGATTTTTATATTTTTCTGTCGGTTTTTGTATGCAATTGGTAGTCATAACAATAGGTCCGCTAAAATTCTCAAATTCTCTTTGTTGTTCCCACCATGCTCCGCCGTAATTTCCTATAAAATTTTTAAACTGTTTAAAGTACGGATATGAATGAGCGGGAAGCATTTCTCCGTGAGTATAGACATTGACGCCTTTCCCCTGCGTTTGCTTAAGCAATTCTTCAAGTTCAAATAAATCATGCCCGCTAATTAATATTGATTTTCCTTTTTTAGTTCCGTTTAAAACTTTTGTAGGAACAGGTTCTCCATAATGTGTCGTGTTTGCCTTATCTAACAGTTCCATTACTTTTACGCCGTTTTCGCCGCATTCAAAAACAAGATTGAGCAGAATATCTGAGCTCAATTCTTTGTTTGCGAGATAACTTAATGCTTTCACGATAAAATCATTCATTGAACTATCTGCATAATTTAAAACATAAGCGTGATAAGCATAGGCTGCCATTCCTTTTAATCCGTAAATCAAAAGCTCGCTTAAGGAAACTAAATCGTCTGAAGGATTTTTTATGCCGACAGACTCGGCTTTTTTATAATAAGCATCTAAATTTCTGCCTGAAGGTTCCCAATTTGCGCTATCGGGGATAAAATCTGCCAAATTTGAATTTCCATTTATGCTCACACCGTTATCTGTATTATCGTTATAGATATTGTTATTTTGCACATTATTTTTTTCTGCATTTTTGCGCTCTAAATTATTACTATGTGCGTCTGCGTCTGATAAATGTAATACATTATTATATTTATTTTTGTATTTATCCCTGATATCTAAAGATTTATTTATTAACAAAACCATTTTCTCAGGATCAAAATTTACATTGGTTACGGTAGTAAATAATCCTTTAAGAAGAAAAAGGTAATCCTCATTATCTATATTTTCTCCTGCTGTTTTTGTTTTAGACATCCAAAAAGCAATGCCTTTAAGATTATAAATTAATAAATCTTGCAAATCCGATACTTCAGAGGTCTTTCCGCATACTCCGCTTTTAATGCAGCCTGTCGAATCTAAAGTTTCTTCACATTGAAAACAAAACATAGTCATTATCTCCTTTTTTTAATAATATTTATTTTATAATGTTTAAGCTAATTAAAATAAATTAATTTAATCTAATATAAACATAACATAACTAAACACAACTAAACCGTTAAATTTTAAGTTAAATTAGTTATAATTAACCTTTTTAGTTATATAATTAATTCCGACGGCTATAAATTTTAAGCCATAACAAAACTAACTTTATAACTATTTTAGTTAATTTTACTTAAATTAAATATGACTTAAATCACATTTATAGATATTATTTTAAAAAGAGCCGCAGTATAACATTTTTCATTCTTTTATAATATTTTCTTATAATATTTAATAGAAAAGAAAAAGGGGTCTGATTTTTTTCCGCCGAAGATGTTTACAACTTTTATGCGGAAAATTAATCTGATCCCTTTTTTAAAATGACTGTTCAAATTATTAATACAATTTAAATCTTGATAAAACTCAATCAGGAGTAAGCTAATAAATAAATCGGATACTAATAATATCTCCCCGTGGAAATTATGCTTACAGTATTTGAACTTGAATTTACAACAAAACAATAATGTCCGTCAGGTGAAATACTAACGGCGGCGGGATATCCGCCCACTTTTAAAGTTCTCACTAATGTTCCTTTTGCAACATCAATAACGCTAAGAGTGGAACTCTGAGTATTTATAACGTAAAGATATCTGCCGTCGGGCGTAATAGCTTCGGCAGTGGGACCCCTTCCAGTATAAATAGTCGCAACTTTACCGAAAGGCCGCGGAACATAATTTGAAGGCGGAGCGGTCATCACTGAATTGGCTGAACTTGGATAACTGTTATTAGTATTAGCATAATTAGCGGCAGGCGGAGCAGTCACCGCTGTTGCCGCTGAGCTAGCAGCGGAAGAAGAAATTATGGGAGAAAGCGAAGCAACTGAGGCATACACCTTGACGGGTTTTTTTATTCTTACAAAAGCTACGCTTGAAGCTGAAGTAATAGTTGCGAGAGCAACGGTTCCGTCAGGCGAAACTGCTACGGTCATTGGTCCGTTAGGAAGATTTATAGTTTTTATATGATTAAAATGAATAGCATTATAAATAGTTAAAGAATTATTTTGAAAATTTGTCGCAAAAAGCATCATACCGTCAGGCGAAACTGCGACAGAAGAAGGATCTATCAAGGTTTTAAATTTTTTTACAAATGCAAAATTTTTCTGTCTATATACATAAATAGCATTATCTTTTCCAGATGCGATATATATATAATGCTTAGGCGAAGATTCAGGACTGAATGCAACGGAAGTAGGATTTTTACCTGTTTGGATTGTTCTAATAATGCTTAATGAAGATACGTCTATAACCGTAAATGACGATTCCTTGGCATTCGTCGCTATAACTATTTTTCCGTTTGGAGAGACGGCAACACCCGAAGGGGATTTACCTATATTTATTCTTTTAATCACTGAATTCTGAACAGTGTTAATAACATCTACCTGATTATCGCCGATATTTGAAACAAAAGCTAATTTTGAATTAGGAGTAAATGCAACATTGACAGGACCGCCGCCGACATTTATATTTAAAGATTTAGTCAAAGTAGCCATGTTTAATACACTGACATTTCCTGAAGCAACATTACAAACGTATGCGAACATTAGCGAAGGACTTATTGCTACACCTGCGGGATGAGAGCCGACTTTTATTGAAGCAACTACTCCTTTCGTTGCCATACTTATTACGGAAACGCTATTGCTGTCAGAATTTGTGACTAAAGCATAATTGGAGTTTGCGGCAAAAGCAACACCGTAAGGGAAACCGCCGACGGTAATATTTCTGGAAAGATGCGGGGTTAAAAAACCGTATGATTTTGCTGCAGAAAAGACTAAAAACAATGCAAATATAAAACTGAGCAATACCACGAAATATATTTTTGAAAAAATATTATCATTAGAAGTATTCAAAGAATTTGAAATATTCAAAGTATTTGAAATATTCAATGTATCTAAATGATTTAAAGTATTTAAATTTTTATTTGATTTAAAAAAGCCAATATTCTTTACAAAATTATTCATGAACGGCGCACTCCGATATTTATTAAAAATAATTAAATTGAATTGAATAAAATAAAATTACAAAGTTTAAAAGTTTTATAAATTAATCTTCTATATTTATTAAAAACTATTAAATCTAATTAATAATTTAAATTTAATAGTTTTAGTTTAAAAGCGCAAGTTTAATAGTTTAAATTTAAAAGTTTTTTAAATTCATCTTCGTTAATAACTTTAAGACCTAATTTAACGGCTTTCGCGTATTTTGACCCGGGTTCTTCGCCTGCTACAATATAATCTAAACTTTTTTTAACGGTCTTTTCGGCAATAGCTCCCCTTTCTTTAATTATGCTTTCAGCCTGGTCTCTCGTAAAATTTTTCAATGCGCCCGTAAACAGAAAACTCTTTCCCGACAATAACAAACCGGCTTTTTGAACTGCTTTTTCAGAAATTATAGAATGCGGGCGCACTCCAGATTTAAATAATTTATCTATAACATCTAAATTTGATTTCAGTCTGAAAAAATTATAAATAGACTTCGCTATTTCCTCGCCTATTCCAAATTTGGAATTTAAATCTTCCTGCGAAGCATTTTTAATACCGTCAATATCTTTAAAATATTTGATAAGCAAAAAAGCAATATGCTCTCCGACATGTCTTATACCAAGAGCAAATATAAATCTATCATAAGCTATATTTTTTAGATTTT
>JAKACI010000115.1 GCA_021821565.1 bacterium
AGAAGAGTAAAAAATATGAATTTATTCCGTAATGGCGGAGAGAGAGGGATTCGAACCCTCGGTACATTCTTTATAAACATACATTCGCTTAGCAGGCGAACGCCTTCGACCAGCTCGGCCATCTCTCCAAAATGATTAAACTATGATTAAAAATAATTTATTTATAATATCAAATATTAATTTAATTTGCAAATTAAGTTTTGCAATAAAATAAATTTTTATAAATAAATTATACTTTCTTTATTATACTGCACTTTTATAAATAATAATAAGTAATCCCTTATATGTCTTGTTATAAGAAAATTATTTTTAACATGTTCATATCCGTTTAGACCTAACTTATTTGCATATTCAGGGTTTTGAAGAAGCTGTTTTACATAAAGCGCAGTTCCCTCAATGGTTCTTGAAAGCAATCCTGAATATTTATGCGTTATTTGTAAGGGAATACCGCCTACCGCCGAGGCAATAGTAGGTTTTTTCTTCCATAAGCTTTCTGAAACGGTAAGCCCGAAACCTTCTTTTATTGATTTTTGCAATATCACCGTTGACATTCTTTGAATTGCGTTAATTTCAATATTGCTGGTAGGAGGCAGGTTTAAAATAAAAATATCTTTATCTCCGTTAGCTTTTGCAAGAACTTCTTTATATACTTCAACGCTTTCGGGGTCGTCGTCAGCAGATCCGCCCGCCAAAATAAGCTGGCAATCTATATATTTTTTAACTAATTTATAAACGTCAATTACCCCAAGAGGGTCTTTTAATCTATCAAATCTTGATACCTGAGTTATTATTTTTTTATTTAAATCAATATTAAATCTATCTGCGACTTCAATTATTTGTTTTGTATCAAGTTCTTTGTT
The DNA here is from genome assembly GCA_021821565.1 of bacterium. The sequence goes on from JAKACI010000115.1 coordinate 861, forward strand.
TTTATCGGATAAAGGGTCTATTGAGGGAGCAACTAACATCTGAGGAATTTTAAGTTTTTTTGAAAATAAAGGAGAAGAAAATACCGAAGCATCATAGAGTTCTATATATTTTTTTAAAAAATTAAAAGTATTGGGATTAGCTGAACTGATGTCTATATGACATCTCCATATAAATTTTTTTTCTTTAAAACCTGTCTGCTTTTTTGCTCTTATAAGTCCGATAGGCTGAGGATCGTGTATAAATATTATATCTCCGTTTAGAATCATATCGGCTAAGTTATTTTTTGTAATTTGGTCAAAATGGTCAAATTCTTCTTTTGTTATATCAATATTTACTCCGTGAAGAGAGTTATGAATTTTTTTTGTAATTTCAAAAAATTTTTCTCCTCCCTTAATAAAATCCCATCTTGCATCAACATTTAGCTGTTTAAGCAGAGGTATCATTCTGTTTAATATTTCTGCAACGCCGCCGCCCACTGCGGTTGAATTAATATTTTGTATAATTTTTCCTTCTAAATGTGATGCTATTTCTTTAAGTTCGTCAATAGTTTCGCTGCCGACAATTTCCGCATAATCATTTATTGGATTCATTTTAATATAATAATAAAAGTTTAAAATATTTAATATTTATTTATAGATAATATTTAATTCATTAATAAATAGATAATAATGATGAATTAATTATAAATTAATGAAATTTAAATTCATACGACAAAAAGGTACGTATAAATTTAATGTTAATTAAAAAGTAAATATATACAAGACATTATGATTACAACAAATAATGTTAACCTAAAAGTCTAAGGTTCTAATTGTTAATTATAGATAATCATTACTAATACTAATACTAATTAATACTAAGAGTAATTAATACTAAGACTAGTTAATAATAATTATAAATATTGCTTAACTAAATTTATTATTGCAACTTTTAATTCGTTCATAGTATGAGTATATAAGTCAAGATTATTTATTGATGAAGCAAGTTTAGTTAATTTAAATTCGCTATCTATCCACATTGAAAAATCATTTTTTCTTTCTTTTAATCTGAAGGAAGATTCAAAAAAATGATAATAGAGAGAATAAACAGACATATTTTGTAATACATTTACGAAATCTTCAAGAGAATATGCATACTTTTTAGTATCCATAATATATGTTATTGACTTCATAAAATTAAATCTTGAAGACATTTCAACCTGCCTTGTCTTTTTATTTTTGGAAATAAAATTTTCAATAATTGCAATAAGTTTTAATTTAAATTCTTCCATTGAATTAAAACTGAATAAATCAATGCCCGCTATTTCTTCGCCGAGAAAGTTTTCTCCAAGTATGCCTGTAATCCAATAAGCAAAATCATTAGGAGCTGCAGGCGCAGTACTATGAAATTGAAGCAAAAAATGATGCGTATGATAGTATAATATAGCATCGTCAGATGTCTTAATACCTTTAAGGAGTTCTGCAAGATTTAAAGCATATATCCCTGTTAATTCAGGGAGGCTTAATTTAACAAAGAACTTAAAAGGATATTGTGCGATTTTATTATCCATGTTTTTATTTTAATACAAATTGTGATAATAATCAAATTTTTTTTAATTTTATTGTGATAATATAATAATATATATTTGAATAAAATGCAAAAAATTAATGGGCGGTAACATATTATGATGATAACAAAAAACGATATTTTAGAAAATTTAAAACAGATAATAGACCCGGAGCTTGAAGTCAATATTGTTGATTTAGGATTGATTTATAATATAAAAATTGATGAACAAAATAAAAAAGCAGCTGTTTTTATGACTTTAACCTCAAAAGGCTGTCCGCTAAGCAATGTAATAAAATTTGAAGTTGAAGAATCGCTAAAAAAACTTGAAGGAATAGAAAACGCAGAAGTGAACATAGTCTGGGAACCCGAATGGAATTATTCTATGATAAAACCGGAAATTTTGAAGAAATTGCGAAAACATTGAAAATTAAATTATAAACGTAAATAGTGTAAAAAAATATTTTTTATTTTTATTTAATTGTCTATTATGTTGCGTATTGCAGAAGGAGAAAAATTATGAATTCAGGTGATAGCTCCGTAAATATAGCTTTAAGACATATTAAAACAGGGTCGGTTTTTTTAATATTGTTTTTTTATTATATGTTTATTGATTCAAATAATTTTTTGACTTATTTTTTTATGAACACGAAAATAATATCCTTAACCCATATTTTTACTTTAGGTTTTCTTTTAATGGTAATTATGGGAGCGTCTTATATGTTATTGCCGGTTGCTCTCGGGGTTAAAATAGCTTTTGAAAAATCATTTTACTATGTTTATTATGCTTATATTATAGCGCTTATAGTTTTTATTGCGGGAATGCATTATTTTAACCCTGACCTCATTGCATTAGGCGGTTGTTTATTATTTGCCTCGGTTATTATTTACAATATAAATATAATGACAAGCCTTAAGAAGATAAGAAAATGGGACTATACAAGTTTTGGAATTTTATTTGCCTACGTTTATCTTTTTATCGGACTTTTAATCGGCACATATATGGCGCTCTCATTTTATTTTAATATAGTAGGAAAATATATTTTTGATTCTTTAATGAGTCATATTTATGTGATGTTAGCAGGTTTTATTATTATGCTGTTTATGGCAATATCTTATCGTTTGCTTCCAATGTTTTATATGACAAAAACGCCTAAAAATTTTATATGGGTAACAGATTTGATATTATTAAATGCAGGAATTATTTTAATTGTAATTTCGTCAATTATAAACGGGTTTTATAATTTATTCGGGTTAGGTCTGTTTTATGCAGGCAGCATTTTATTATCTGCCGGAATAATTGTATTTTGTTTTGAATTTTTTAGCTTAATGAACGGCAGGATCAAGAAAAAATGGGATATTACAACTTTTTATCTGTATCTTGGTATTATTTTTTTATTGGCTGCAGTTTTTATGGGGAATTTAATATTATTTTTGCCTGAAAGAGCAATAGCCGAAAATCCGGGTATTTATTATGCTTTTGGATTTATCGGTTTATTTGGTTACGCAGGAATGGTTATAATAGGTTTTTTGCATAAAATATTTCCGTTTTTAATAAGTTTAAAGAAATTTGAAAAAGTAAAAAAAGGCGCTTATAAAGGATTGATAGGAAATATGCAGAAAAAATATATGCAATATATAGATTTAATATTATTTGCAGCGGCTGTTCCCGCTGCATCATTTTCTTTACTTATTTTAGACATCAGTCTGATAAAAATATCATCGGCATTATTAATAGCCGCTTCGGTAATATTTTTGATAAATTTATTTATTATGGAAAAAAGCGCATGATTTATCTTGTAGATAAGCGGCTTTTGATGTCTATATCATGGCTATTGGACGAGAATAACTTTGCAATCCCTATCCTCTCACCTTATAATAATAGTAAACAAGTAAGAACGTGAACGCAAAGTTATAAATTTGATACAAAAAAATAAGTAATTAAGGTATTATTTGTATAAATAAAAAAATTAACGGCCAGGTTCCATTTCATATTTCTTAAGAAATTTTTTTGCCCAGATGAGTTTTGGATTATATTGCAAAGCTTTTTTTAGCGAAACAATGCTTAATGAAGGAAAGCCGAGTCTATGAAGCGCGATTCCCATTTTCCCCCATGCTTTTGCAAAATGAGGTTTTAAAATTATAGCTTTTTGAAAATGCTGGATTGCTGTCATATTATATCCGCCATGCATTGCACCTATGCCTTTTTTGTATTGAAAAGCAGGATTGTTTACATTTGTTTTCATAGCAAAAGCATTGGATTGCAAAAATAGATTAAAAACTATAGCCGAAAATATTATTAAACAAAAAATTACAATAATATTTTTTAATCTCAAAGCTGTTGAATCCATAATAAATAGCCTCCTTAGTATAATCTACGTTGATTTATTTATATTTTATTCATATTTATTTATATACTATCTTAAATTATTATAAATGTCAAATATACACTTTAACAATATACACTTTCATTCCTCCATAGAAATTATTATAGAAACTATCAATGATATTTCAACGATAAGCAGTACTGAATTCCTGCTTTCGCAGGAATGACATTACGGACATTTAAGTTTTCACCCGAAGGGTGTCATTCCTGCGAAAGCAGGAATCTATAAAATAAATTTTCTATTGCAGGATTGCAGGATTAGGAACTTTAATCGTGTAATCCTTTATCGGCAATTTTGAGTATTTAATAAATAATATTAAGTATTTTGTTTGGGTATTAAATAATATTAATCGGTTTAATTTTTCCAAACTTTAATAGAATATATATCTTCATTTATTTCTTTTGTTAAAAACTTAAACCCTGCGTCTTTTAATCTAGGGTATAAATGTATTGGTTTTCTTTCATGAATTATAGATAGAGCACTATCGTCGTCCATATTTTCTATAATTTCAAAAATTTTTAGGAGAGGCTGGGGAGGTTCTAATTCTCTAACGTCAATTTCTGTTTCTTTACAGTGGGCAAGCTTTTTAAGTCATCGTCATTAAAA
>JAKACI010000116.1 GCA_021821565.1 bacterium
ACTTAAAATCCCTCGGAACTTAGTTCCGTGCCGGTTCGATTCCGGCCCTCGGCACCATAATAAACCAAAGCTTTAAAGCCCTAAGCCATTGAGAAAGGAAATGAATTATTATGAAAGTTAATTCTTATAATATTTTTTATAAAAAAGCGGCATGATTTATTTTTTTAATATTTGTCGGCAGCGCAAACAAAAAAGATACGATACATGTTTGATAGTTTGATACTATTTTTTATTATATTATTATACCGGTTTTCTTTGCAACTTCGTAAATATATTTACTATCCGTAAAATTATTTACCAAAATAAGCCATAGCCGTTTGCTTTATAGCATCTATTTCTTCTTTTTTTAATCTCATAAGAAAAGTTTATCTATATCATTTTGTTTTGACCATTTTCACAAATATATTGTCCTCTCTAATCTTTATTTTTATAATGTATCCATTTTCTTTGAATAACGCCTAAGTAAAATGGAATTAAGCGATACCGTTATACTGGAAACTGCCATCGCCGCTCCTGCCGCCACAGGCGGCAGGAGCCAGCCAGTGAAGTGGTAGAAAACCCCGGCGGCAAATGGAATACCGACCCCATTAAAGAAAAATGCCCAGAATAGATTCTGTTTTACTTTGTTTAATGTTTTTCTACCGAGCGCCACGCTTTTATAAGCATCTACTATATTGTTTTTTACTAATATTATATCGCCGGTTTCCCTTGCCACGTCTGTTCCGCTGCCTATAGCTATCCCGACATCCGCTAAAGCGAGAGCTGGAGCATCGTTAATACCGTCTCCGACCATAGCGACTTTTAAGCCAATGTTTTTCAATTTTTTTATTTCGTTAAGTTTGTCTTGAGGTAAAACATTTGCGATGACGTTTTTTTTGTCTATTCCCACCTGAGCGGCGACATTCATAGCCGAATTTATATTATCTCCCGTTAAAAGATAAGAAGTTATACCTATAGATTTTAATTTAATTATAGATTCCTTTGCTTCTTCTTTAACTTTGTCTGATAGTGTAATAATGCCGACTGCTTCAGAGTTTATAGAAATGCCGATGACAGTCTTGCCCTCTTTCATATATTGTTCTTCCATTTCGTTAAATTTAGCCAAATTGATATTTTCGGATTCCAATAACCCCTTTTTTCCGATTAAGACCTTTTTGCCGCCATAATTCATACTGACGCCGAGGCCGCTAATTTCCTGATAATTTGTATGTTCAACTTTAATATCTTCTGAACCGCCGTCGTTAGTTTTTTCGTTAGATTCGTAATATTTATTGACTATTGCCGTTGCAATCGGATGAGAGGATGAACCCTCGCCGTAAGCCGCAATTTTTAAAATTTCATTTGCAGGCAGACTGCCTAACGATAGTATATCTACAACCTCAGGTTTTCCGCGTGTAATTGTGCCTGTTTTATCAAAAACAACCGTATTTATTCTCGCAATTTCTTCCAGGCTTGATGATTTTTTTATTAATATCCCTTTTTCAAGACCGATAGAACTTCCTATCATAAGAGCCATAGGCGTAGCAAGCCCCATGGCACAGGGACACGCTATAACTAACACTGCGATAGCGGCGGATAGCGCGAATAAAAAATTTGAATGAAAAATAAATCTCCATGATATAAATGAGATTAAAGATATGGCAACGACGACGGGGACAAAATAATTTGTTACCTGATCGGCTATTCTTTGAATCGGCGCTTTATCCGCCTGGGCATCTTCTACCAGTCTTACTATTTGAGAAAGAACGGTATCTTTCCCCACTCTTAAAGCCTTTATTTTTACAACCTGTCCTTCATTTATAGTTGCGCCGCTTATTTCGTCGCCGACTTTTTTTTCAACAGGTATAGGTTCGCCCGTGAGCATAGATTCGTCTATTTGAGTTTGACCCTCAACGATTACGCCGTCAACGGGGATTTTATCACCCTTTTTTACCAAAAGAATGTTTCCGACTTTTACTTTAGCCGTGTCTATTTCTTTTATATTTCCGCCTTCATCTATAAGATTCGATTTGTTAGCCTGAAGTTTAAATAGGGCTTTTAACGAGGATGCAGCCCTTTGCTTCGAAATTTTCTCCAGTAACTTTCCCGTCCTTATAAAAAGAATCAGTAAAACCGACGTATCAAAATAAAGCTCGCCTTTAAATAAGAATATTCCCGCTACGGAATAAAAATATGCCGCCGAAATACCAAGTGAAACCAAGACGTCCATATTGGCGGAAAAGCTTCTTAAAGAGTAATATGCCCCTTTATAAAATGTGAGTCCAGCCGAAAATTGGATTATAGAAGCGAGAACGAACAGGATAATGACTCTGCCCCAATACGGCATGCTAAAGATGTCTATATATGAAATGATGACGGTAGGTATTGCGATTATAAGTGTAAATATAAGCCAGTACAGATCTTTTTTCCAATCAGGTATTTTACGAAACCATTTGTCTATGAACGAGATATGCGTATTTGCGCTTAAGGTTTTTTCTGCCTCTTCCGAAGTAGCATCCGTTTCGCCCACCGGCGTGTATCCGCTTTCCGTCACGGCTTTAAATATAGTATCTTGGGATGTTATGGACGGGTTGAACGATACGAAGCCGCTTTCTCCTGCAAAATTTACGGATACTTTGTCTATTCCTTTAAGTTTGCCCACGCTTTTTTCGACTGTTCTGGCGCAATTTGTACAGTGCATTCCTATTATTTCAAACCTAATGTTTTCTACTGCAGTTTTTTTTTGGTTTTGGTTATCAATAGTGCTTTTGCTTTTATCTATCGTCTGAATTGTAGGGTTTTGCGTTGCGGTTTCGGAAATTTCGTCTATAAGCTCGGCGCCGAACCCTGCAAATTTAACCATTTTAATTATTTCGTCCGGCGAAGATTTATCGGCATCTGAATCTACGTAGAGCGTTTCGTTTACGAAGTTAAGTTTTGCATCTCTGACGCCGTCTATTCTTTTTACCGTATCTACGATAGTTGCGGCGCATGAAGCGCAATCCATTTTGCTTATCTTGAATTTATATTGTTTTTGTTCTGCGGCTGCGGCTGCATTTATTTCGTTATTTAAGGCAGGAGAATTATCTTTCGCTTTGACATGGCTGTCTTTTTCAGTATCGTAGCCCGCTTCTTTCACGGCTTTTTTAATATCGTCTGCGTTCACCGATTTTTCATCGTAGGTTACATCGGCATATCCGCCTTTAAGATTTACGTTAACCGAGTTTACCCCTTTAAGCGAAGATATTGCCCCCGTTACTGTTTTTACGCAGTGCTCGCAGGTCATTCCGTAAACATTTATTTTTTCGTTTTTCATAAAATTACCCTCCTGTAAATTGTAAATATATTATACCTTAGTGTTTTCTTATTTTAAAGAGCTTAAATATTTTGCCAGTATTCCAATATTCTTTGAAGACATGTTTTTAAAATGTGGCATAATAACAGGGTATTTAATGCCATTTAAAGTTACAACGCTGCCTCTTTTAAAATGTGCGGAAGGATCGGCTATCTGAGTTGCAATCCATGAAAAACTTCTTATAGAACCGATATGCGATAAATTAGGACCCATCATGCCGCCCTGTCCATTTATCGTATGGCACATAATACATCCCTCATAGCGAAATAAGGCATACCCTGTTTTTACGCCTTTATATTTGGGAAATATCCTGTGACCCATACGATTTACCATACCCCCCTTATTTTTCATCATATTTCCCATCATAGCATTTCCCATATTACCGCCGCCCATCGCACTGCCGCCGTTATTTCCGCTATTTCCCATATTACCGCCGCCCATCATGCCGCTATTTCCGCTATTGCCCATCATTCCCATGGCGACTGCTTTTTCAAAACTAATTCCAAAAAGCAGATAAATACCTGCAATAACTAACAATACCGATAATATTGAAACAATTATCAATTTTCCGTTACTTTTTATTTTCATAACGATCTCCTTAAGTTTATTAAATATAATTATGTAAATATAAATTTTAATTTTTAAGTTTATATTATTAATTTATATTAATTATTATTATAGTTATTTCAAAATTATTTGATAAAAATTATGCATAAATTTTGTAAATTCTTAAATTTTTTAACCTTTTTTATAACTCAAGTCCCCTTCTGAAGGAGACGGGATAAAAGTTATCATTATTCATGGATTAAAGAATTAAAATAATTTAAGCTGAAATTAATGATGGATACTTAAAGACAAAAAAGCAAGCGGGATTTAGGAGGGTGATAAAAAGGGAATATGAATATTTTTCTAATAAAAATATAAGATAAAACAAACATTACGAAAATTATTGTAAAATAATTTATGAGATTAAATATGGAAATAGGTATATTCTGGCACTCAAAGCAATATGTCGATTGTATTAATTTAATAAATTCATTATTGGAATAGATTGATGCATAAAATGTTTTGTCAAGTTTATTATGCGTAGATTCGCCTTGCGTAATAACATTTTTTGCAGGATGCGATTTGACTGGAAATGTCATTGTCATAGGCATATTATAAATATAACTAATATCGGTTATACTTATTAAGTAAGCTAAACTTACGCAAGACAAAATAAAAAATAAAATTGATAAATATTTTTGCATAATAAATATAATATAATAAATATAATATAATAAATATAATAAATGTTCAAGCTTTCATAATTTAATTAATTAATTAATTAAATTTATTTATATAATAAACAAAACCGCAGCTAATATTAGTTATTTTGTATTTTGCGGCGTATTATCGTTATCGGTAATAATTTAGCATATACTATATCTAAATTTAGCATATACCGTACCTACTGTCAACACAAATTAACGACATCGGTAATAATTTAGCATATACTATATCTAAATTTAGCATATACCGTACCTACTGTCAACACAAATTAACGACCCCAAAATTGCCGATAGAAAATTTATTTTCTGGATGAGCCGTCTAAATGCCGACGGCTTTAAAGCGTACCCGCTGACGCAGGAATGCTTTGCGGATATTTAAGTTTTCCACCCGACGGGGTCATTCCGAAGGAAAGCAAGAATCCGGGATTGCTTATCATTAGAAATATCATTGATAGTTTCTATGGAAGAATTAAAATTAAAGACAACACATAAATTAACAACATTAGGAAAACAGGTAATTGACTATTAGCTTTTTTGCTATATAATAAACTTATTCCAATAATATTTTATCCATAATTAATTATGACGGCAATTACTTTTATTTAATAATTGTATTTTTATTAATTATTTAAAAATTCAAATTAAATTAAATTTTTTTAGGAGGTATCATTTATTATGAACAAAGGTTCACTACCGTTTTTTAAACTTTTAGGTATTATAGTGGCTTTTATTTTTGTAATTTCTATGACGGCATCTAAGACTTCATTTGCTATGGGGATTAGGCGGATATT
>JAKACI010000117.1 GCA_021821565.1 bacterium
CCCAACTTCACCACTTTTATTATTCTAAAATTATAACTCGTTGATATTATTACATTTTATTTTTTATTTTGTAGTCCCCATAGACATTTTTATTGCCCCCATAAATATAGTAATATCAATATGTTGCTGATAATTATGGTGAAGTTGGGTTAGAATAATAAAAGTGGTGAAGTTGGGTTAACTTTTCACCCGACAGGGGTTATTCCCGCAAAAGCGGGAATCTAATATTTATTACATGTTGAAGTAACTTTAATAGTTTCTAACGGTGATTAAAGGAAATATTATGATTTTAATTCAGGCGAAGGTTTTGCAAGAAAAAATCCCTGACCGTAATCTACGCCGAGTTTTTTAATTTCTTGCAATATTTCATCGGTTTCTATAAATTCTGCTATAGTTTTAATTCCAACTTCTTTTGCAATAGAAACGGAACTTATAACAAAAGCTCTGTCTATTTTATCAAACATAATACTTCTTATAAATTCACCGTCAATTTTGATAAAATCGACAGGGAAATGCTTAATATATAAAAAAGAACTAAAACCTGAGCCAAAATCATCGACGGCAAATCTAAAACCCTCATATTTCAAATTAGTAACAAATTTCTCAAGCAGTGTTATATTTTTAATAGTTTCTCTTTCGGTAAGCTCAAAAACAATCTTATCCGGGTTTATATCGTATTTTACAATAATATCCTTAACATTTTTAATAAATTCGGAAATTATTAGAGATTTAGGCGACAAATTAACAAATAAAAAACCTTGGAAATTACTTTCTTTTATCATTTTAAACGCTTTTTCCATCAGCATAATATCTAATTTATGCGCTATACCTATAGCTTCTGCAACTTCGATAAATTCGCCTGCCGAGAGTATTGTCCCTTCATAATTGATTCTCATAAGAAGTTCGTTTGCAAGAATCTTATTGTCGTTTAATCCGATTATAGGCTGGAAATAGGGGATAATAACATCGTTTTTATTTAATGCATCTATTACTATGTTACTCTTGTCTCTTACTTCATGATACATTGCAATCATATCTTCTTCCTGTGCGGCATATACCTGATCTTTACCTTTGGCTTTTGCTTTATACATCATATTATCGGTAAGCATAAAAATATCTTTTTCCGTGCCTGCCGACACAGGATAAGATGTAACGCCTATTGAAGCAGTTACTCCTACAGATTTTTTATGTTCGGAATCGTTCGTTTTCATAATCCTTATTTTTTCTCTTGTTCTTTCCGCTATCATAAAAGCTTGTTCAATGCCTGCTCCGGGTAAGATAATTGCAAATTCGTCTCCTCCGTATCGAGCTAAAATATCCTCGCTTCTTTTTAACTTGTTTAAAACTTCACCAATATTTTGAAGCATTTTATCTCCAAAATTATGACCATGCATATCATTCACAAACTTAAAATTGTCTAAATCGATAAACAATAAACTAAAGATTGAATTATTTCTGTTTGCTCTTTCCGTTTCGTAATGCAAAAATTCGTTAAAAACTCTCTGGTTATAAAGCCCTGTTAGTCCGTCACGCGTAGCATAATATTCAAGATCTTTAGTGTATTTGTAAATTGCTTTTATTGAGCCGATAACGTTTAAAAGGGTTGTTAAAACACTGTTAATAACTAGCTCTCTTGTGCTGTCGAGCGATTCTTCCGATTGAACGCCGATACCTACAATACCGCCTATATGCGGAGCATCTAATATTAATTTTTTAGTTCTAATCAAAATATCGTCGGCGGTTAATTCAGCTAATTTTATTTTTTTATCCGCAATATTATGAGTTATTATTATATTTTTAATATCTTTTAAAAATGTGTTGAAATTATCAGAATATATGCTTTTATTAATCATTTCGTCAAACATTTTTTTTGTTTTTTCCGACGGTTCTCCTCTCCAAAAAACTTCAAGTTCTATAAGGTCTTCATCCTGAACAAATATTGAAAATACATTATAGACTTTAATAATATTGTTCATCTCAATTAGCAGATTAAAAACATGCTCTTTCCAATCCCTGACAACCTCTGAAGTGATTATAAAACGCTCTAAAAGTTTAGTTTCAAATTCTAATATATCTTTATCTATAGCAACTTCCCGCAATTTTGACGAAAGTCTCAGAATGCCCTGATAGATGCTATTAAATTCGTCGAACTTAAGGTCTGCTAAATTAGACTCAAGCATTTTCAAATCTCTGACGGTATTAATATTCTCAACCTCTTTATTGATGCTGTCTATACCGTTTTTAACAGATTTTCTTAAAATAAAAGCCACAAATACTCCGCCGGTTATAGGCAGCAGGAATATCAGCAATAAGAGCGCATAATAATAATTTTTATATTTTTTACTTAAATAAGCAGGATTAAAAGAAACTTCTATAACGCCGTTAACGTTCCCTGCCTTTGCCATAGTATGGCATTTAAGACATGACTCTTTATCTATCAGCGGATAGGCGTAAAAAGATAATCCATTAATTTTTTTATATGAAGGCATGCCTGTTAAAAAAGATTTTTTTACAACCGAATTTTCTTCAGGTTGATAAATTTTGCCAAATTGTTTAGAAACAATCCTGCCTCTAAAAATAGCCACATTTATCATTTTTTCGGATTTAGAGGATTTTTTTAAAGCTTTTATGAATCCAAGAATCTGTTTTTCATTCCACCCTCTTTTCATCACCTGAAACATTGCGTTAAACGTTTCATCGGCGATATAAGAACTTGTAATTTTAGTTCCCGTGTTTATTATTTTATCGCTGAAACTTGACAATAAAACGGCGGATAGTAAGGCAACTAAAATAGATACAGATATCGCTATAGATAGAATAAATTCGTCTAATCTTCTAAATTTAAAAAAATTAAATATAAATTTATTATTGCTGTTCTTATTATTATCAGGGGTATTAGATTTCACAATATTCTATTTTTATAGTTTTATAGTATTTCAAGAAAGCAACTCATTAGCATCTTCTTTAGTGGGGATGCCTACATAGGAAAGTTTACCGTCTATTATAGTTGAAGGGACGCTTCTTATATATAAATCTATAGATAATCTTCTTCCTTCGGGATCGGCAACATCAATTAACTTGTAAGTAAAATCTTTCCGTTCTTCTGCTAACGTTTTCCAAACCCTGTCGGCGGGGATACATTCCGCACACCATTTTGAAACTAACAATATTACATTGTGCTTTATTTTTATATTGTTTAATTCATTTAAATTAAATTTTGCATCTATATTATTATCATCATTGTTATTATTTTCTTTTTCCATATTTTTATAATCACCTAAAATTATACCTTAAATCACCGTTAGAAACCTATTTTTCTGGATGAGCCGTCTAAGTGCCGACGGCTTTAAAGCATATCTGCTGACGCAGAAATGACTTTTAGAGGATTTAATTTTAACCCGACAGGCGTCATTCCCGCGAAAGCGGAAATCCAGTCTTTATTATATGTTGAAGCAACTTTAATAGTTTCTAAACGGTGATTTAAGATTATATTAAAATCTCTACTGATTAGAACATCTCATACATTGTATCTGTTCCTTTATAATTTTTTCTCTATATTTCTCAATAGCTTCTTTACCCGTCAAAAGAAATTTAAGCTCGTCTAAATTTGAAGCCTTAACTTTTGTTACCCAGCCATCGGTATAAGGAACTATATTTAATAAAAGCGGGTCGTTTAAAAGCTTTTCGTTTACTTCTATTATTTCACCTGAAACAGGCGACGGAATAGGTCCGACCCATTTACCGCTCTCTATCGTGGCGGTATTACCGTGTCTGGCGACCGTTGCGCCTATTTTTTTAAATGTGACGTGAAGAATTTTTCCAGCCTGAGTTTGAGCAACATCGGTCATCCCCAGAATCACTATATTATTATCTACTGGTTTTGCCCATGTGTCTTTTTCAGTATCGTAATAAATGTCTTCGGGTAATTCGCATCCTTGAACTTCAGCCATAATACCTCCTTTTTGTAAATTATTAATTAATCATATTATATAATAATAATTTTTTATTTAAAATATTTATGTGATTTTTATCACTGTTATTTATATTTTATATGGTAAAATTTATATAGGATTATAAGATATAAAATAATATTTAAAGGAAAATAAACACTCATCAATATCATATGGTTATGATAATGGTTATGGAAAATTTCAATTTTAGATGCATTTTGCAATAATGGGTGGTTATATATTATGCGATAAACAATTTAAGACATTAACAAACTAATAAAAAAGGAGATTAAAATGGATACCAAAATGGACACGATGCTTGATCCTATAGATGCATTAAAAAGCGACCATGAAACAGTAAGAGTAGTTTTAGTCAGTCTTGACGGTTATTTAAAAAAAATAGGAGGGCAGGTATCCGATTCTTTAAGGAAAAATTTGATAAATCAGCTCAATGAAATCACCTCTTTTATTGATAAAGACCTTGAAATACATTTTAAAAAAGAAGAAGATGCGCTATTTCCAGTCCTTGGAAATTATATAGGGATAGAAACAGGGCCTATTCACGTAATGCTAATTGAACACGAACAATCAAGAGAACTATCAAAAGAATTTAAAAACGCTATATCAGAGTATTCGTCAAACGACAAATATGAAAATATAGTATCTACAGGCGATAGTCTTATTCAGCTGTTATCGGAACATATAGATAAGGAAAACAATATACTGTTCAATATGGCAGAAATGCAGCTAAACAATGAAGATAAAAATGCAATTATGGAAAAAATGAGAAGTATAAAGTAATTTTATGAAAAATAATGAAGCTTTAAAATTAAGTAAATTATGTAAATTAAGTAAATTAATTAAGCAAACAACTAATTAATATATTAAATTTTATAATATTTATATTAATAATAATATTAATAAAATAATCAATAAAATAATTTAAGAGGAAAATAAGATGGATATTGAACAATTAAAAAAAATAAAATTAGACGTCAGGGAAGATATAAAAAAAGGGAAAGATCCGTTTCAAAAAATAATGGAAGCAATAAATCTTTTGAAAAATGATGAAGCATTAGAACTTATAAATAACTTTGAACCTTTTCCTTTATATTCCGTCCTGAAAAATAAAGGATTTGAACATATTACAAACCATATTGACGACGGATTTGAAATTATTTTTTATAAAACAGGCAACTATAACGCTGATGCTGAAATTATTGATGAAGATTGGAAAAATGAAAACAATTTTAATGACGATGACTTAAAAAAGCTTGCCCACTGTAAAGAAACAGAAATTGACGTTAGAGAATTAGAACCTCCCCAGCCTCTCCTAAAAATTTTTGAAATTATAGAAAATATGGACGACGATAGTGCTCTATCTATAATTCAT
>JAKACI010000118.1 GCA_021821565.1 bacterium
AATAAATTATTTTTTTGTTAAAATTTTTTGTTAAAATCTGCATTGATTTTATAATACGACTAATATATAATTATGTAAAGTATGCACTTTTTTGTTATATAGATACTAAAAATATACCTATTAATATTACTATTATTATAATATACCAAATATTATTTGTATTACCTTAACTCTTACATAGAAATTTATTTTCTGTATTCCCGCTTTCGCGGTAATGACTTTGAGAGGTTTTTTTGTTTTTAATAAACTAAAAAAAATAATATAATGAATAAAAATTAATTTAAAACAAAATCAATATGAAAACAGATAAAATAATATGCCCTGTTGAAAAAACACTTGAAATAATTGGAGGAAGCTGGAAGGTCAGAATATTAAACGAACTTTTCACAGGTACCAAACGTTTTAATGAGCTTAAAAAATGTGTAAACGGTATAACTCAGAAAATGCTTACTCAACAGTTAAGAGATCTTGAAAGTCAAGGAATTATTAACAGGACAGTGTATGCCGTTGTTCCGCCTAAAGTAGAATATTCGCTGACGGATTTAGGAATGAGTTTAAAACCAATTTTAGATGCTATTCATGAATGGGGTAAAAGTCATCTATGATTAATAATTATAGGAGATAAAACTTTTTTTAACAACATTCATTATATTTATATTTTCTATCGCAGGATTAAGGTAATACGATGAAAGCCATCTATGGTCTGTGATTTTTAATAAATAATTAAGCTATTTATTTATTTATGATAATTTAACATAGTTTATATTTTTTGTTTTTCATTTTTTTTATATGATTTTATTATGATATTTATATCATATTTACTAATGATATTATATATAATAAATAAATAAATAAGGAATTATAAAATGAAAGAAAAAAATAACAAATTACCGTTATTTAATCAAATATCGGATGCTAATAATTTAAACACTGCGGGCAATTATTATATTGATATTGACATAAATAAAATAAATAATTTAAATATCTTAAATTCAATAGAAAAAATATATGTTCTCGAGGCATTAAAGGAAGTAATTACATATTATGACGAAGAAAAAACAATAATAAAGTCTATATGCCATTATAATGCAAGCGGTAAACTTCATGGAAAAACTGAAGGATTTTATAGGAACGGTAAAAAGCATTATGAATTAAACTATCTCAACGGAAAATTACACGGTAAACAATTTATAAATTGGGTAAACCAGAGACCTTTTATTGAATTTAATTATTCTAACGGAAAGCCTGAAGGAATGCAGGTTGAGTATTCTGTCAGCGGCACGGTACAGTGGCAGGTGTATTGCATCGGCGATTACAATAATACTAAGAGTGATATAAAAATAAATGCGATAGAAACAAATAAAAATAATATTCAGGGCGATTAAAGTTAATATAATCTTAAATAGCTTAATCTTTAATAATATAAAAATATTGTAATAATTTAATATTTTTGTTAATATTTAACTTATCATAAATTTCCAGATATAATTTTTCCCGAATTAATGTTTAATAAATACTTAACATAGGATTTATACAAATATGCAATGATTAATTTATAAAATCAGTCAGTTAGACTGGATTAAAAAAAGAAGTATTTTAATTTCAAGACGTATAAATATTATCAAAGATAATTCTTTATGCTTCATTCAAACTTTTTTTGCCTTATTTAATAAACGGGAGGGAAAATGATTATATTCTCCCATATTCATTTCCTCTTTTACCTTATAGCATTTGTCTGGGCTTTATTTACAGGGTTCATCTTTTCTACAATAGGGGCAGCAGGCGGGATATTTGCCAGTTTTGGTTTTATTACGATACTACACGTAAAAGATGCAAATTCAATTAAGGTTATGAGTCAGATTTTAACCATAGTTACTCCGTTAATTGCCGTGCCTTTGTTTATAAGGCAAAAAAGAGTTTCATTAATTTTAGGCGCAATAATAGCTTCCGGCGGAATAGTCGGAGCCATATTAGGCTCTTGGTTTTCAAAACATTATTTATATGAGCTTAAATCGTTTAAATATTTTTTTGGCTACCTCACTCTTTTTATTGCTATATTGCTCATATATAAAGTTATTTTAAAAAAAAAGAAAAAAAAATTAAATTCTTCCGCAAAGGATTTGAAATTAGAAGACAACGCCATAAAAACACTTGAGGTTAACTTTAGAAATGTAAAAATAAGATATTTTAATCAGGAATATAACTTTAATCCAATTTTTGCATTCGTAGCGGGCATGGTTGTTGCTATAATTTCATCTATATTCGGAGTAGGAGGAGGCTTTTTGCTCGTTCCTTTTATGACGGGAATTTTAAATCTTCCAATGATGATAGTTGCGGGGACTAGTGTTTTTTCTATACTTATTTCATCTTCAACAAGCGTTACAAATTATATTTCAATGGGCGTTCATGTCTTGCCTTTTTTGTTGTTAATTTCAATAGCAGGTATAATTGTGGGTTCATTTTTAGGTCCTGTCATGTCAAAATCTAAGTATATTAAAGAAGAATATTTAAATTATACGTTAATAGTAGTATTAATATTTATCGGAATTTTCTATATATTTAAATAACGCCGATATATTTTTTTGCTCCTCCACTCTGGCTACCGCTATATTTAAAACCATTTATAATAATTAATATTATTTAATACCTTGAATATAATAATAAAATATGATATATATTAAATAAGATTGATAATATAATAGTGTTTTATTTTCATTGTATATCAATCAAATAAAGCAAATATGGTTAGAAAATTAATTGTTAAATTAACAAAAGGAGGGTAAAATGTCCGAATCAGTTTCTTTAAAAGGCAATAAGGTATCGTTGGCAGGACCTGCATTAAATGTAGGGGATAAAGCCCCTAAAGTTATTGTTGTAACTAAAGATTTAAAGGAAAAGGAAATAGGCGGCGAAAATGAAAAAGTTCAATTAATAATTACCGTACCTTCGCTTGATACTCCTGTTTGCGAGACGGAAGCAAAAAAATTTAATGAAATGCTGTCTAAATTTGAAAACATTGACGTCAATGTTATATCAATGGATTTGCCTTTTGCGCAGAATAGATTTTGTGAAAGTTTTAATATAAAAAACATCACCGTAGCATCGGATTTTAGAAATAGAGATATAGGAAAATATGGGGTTATTATAGATGAAGGCGCGCTAAAAGGATTAACGGCAAGAGTTGTTTTTATTGTAAATAAAGAAGGTAAAATTACATACAAGCAATTAGTTCCCGAAATAACGCAAGAACCTAATTATGAAGAAGTGTTAAATGCTTTAAAATAATTTGAGAAATAATATTCTAATAATATTCTTAAGATAAACCTTAATTCTGCGATAGAAATTGTAGAAAATTGTTCACACGATTAATACTAATATTAAATAATTAAATTAATAGATGTAGCTGCTGTATCTGTGACAATACTTGTATAAAGATTGTTTAATGTTAATAAATAAATATTAATATTAATGAAAGCTATAATATTATTAATGCTGATTAAAAATTTTTTATCGCAGAATTAATTATAAAAATAACAAAAGTGATAATAAAAAGTAATAACAAAAAACAATAAATGGACAAAAAAACGATTATAGAAAATATATTTAAAAAAAATTTTAATATAAAATCAAATGAAACTTGTCTTAAATATATTGGAAGCGGAAAAAATATATGGAACAATACATATGACTTTAGGCGACAATTCTTCTTTCGGAGGGAGCGTCAGAGTTAATTATCACGAAGATTTTATTTTATTTAATCCTGACATAACCGTCACGGCTCAATCAGGCAAAATATTTAAATTATAAAATAATGCAAACAAACAAACAAAATAGATAAATTTATAACTAAGAATAGTTAAATTTATTAAATTAATTAAAAAGCATGTGCAATGATTTAAGGATATATTTATAATAATGTGAAACCTTAACAATAATAACAATAATAACTCAAGCCGTAATTTTATTTATCTTTACGGAAGTCGAGAAAAAAGTCGCTCCTCCGCCGATATCCGATAAATCATCACTCGTTAAAGCATTTACGCCGCTTTGGTTTTTATAATCTTCTTTCCACCATAAACCTGCGGAAACTACAACGCCGGGTAAAACTGAATCTATAATTTTAGTTTTTATTAAAACGCAGCCTCTTTCATTTTCAATTTTAACAATATCCCCGTCGTTTATTTCTAATTCCTTAGCATCTGCAGGATTAATTTCTAAAAATGGCTCTTTGGCTTTAATTTTAAGAGAAGACATATTTGCAAAAGTAGAATTTAAGAAAAAATGATTTGGAGGAGTTATAAGCGTAAATGGAAAATCTGAACCTGTGCCGCCGTTTAATTTATTTTCTAAATATTCAGTGTTTACAATTTTTTCAGTATTTTTTTCAGTATTATTGATGCTATTATCATTATTTTTAGCGTTTTCTGATATGTAATTTTCATTTTTTTTAACTCTTTCTTTATCATTATTGACTTCTGCTTTAATAGGTTTATAGTCGGGTATATCAAATAAGCCTAATTCTGCAAGCTTTTTGCTTTTAAATTCAATTTTGCCGGAAGCGGTTGAGAAATTAAAGTCTGCAAACGGACGTTCAGGAATATTTAACATTATGAATCTTTCTTTTTTAAGCCGTTCAAGCGTTATGCCTTTATCGCGCCAGTAAGGAAGGTCTAAAGCCTGACGGGCTATGTCTTCCTCGCAATCTAAAAAGCATGGTTCCGTATAGCCTAACCCTTTTGCCAATAATTTAAATACTTCTATATTTGGTTTAGCTTCGCCTAGCGGAGAAATTACAGGGTCTGCCCATTGTATTAATGTATGCCAATAGCTTGCGTAAAGGTCGGCATGTTCAAAACTTGTTGTTGCAGGAAGAATGATGTCCGCCCATTTTGCCGTATCCGTCATTACCTGTTCATGAACTACCGTAAAGAGATCTTCCCTTGCTAAACCTTTCAGAACTAAATTTTGATTGGGAGCCACAATCGCAGGATTGCTGTTATACACATACAGCGAACGGATCGGCGTCTGTGCCGGCAAGTTAAGTCCGCATAATATTTTTCCAAGCTGTACCATATTGAGAATTCTGGTTTCTGAATACTTTTTATTTAAGTCGGGTCTTTCTATCGCTTCATTATTAAACGGAAAATATCCTGAATTAGACTTTAATGCTCCTCCCCCTTTATATTGCCATGCTCCGGTTAATGCAGGCAGCAAAGAAATAATCCATGTATTTATACCTCCGTTTTTGTGATGCTGAAGACCGTTGCCTATGCTAATAAAACTTGATTTTGTTTTTGCGTAAAGAT
>JAKACI010000119.1 GCA_021821565.1 bacterium
ATAATATAATAATATAAAAGGATAAAAATTACATTAATCGACTCCCATCCTGTTTAAGTGAGGTGACCTTTAAGGGAGAGGGGTATGGCGAAGTTTAAAGCGGTTATAAATTAAGGTAAGTTTTATACCCTGTTATAATATTATGGCACATAAAAGCCTGAACTTTAATTTTCATATAGAAGGAGATAATATTTATGAAAAATTAAAATTTATTATAGTTTTTAGATTTACTGCAATTTCTTTGGCTGTTGTAGGCTACCTGCTTATCTTGATTAAGCATAATTCAAGCCTGTTTATTTATGCCGAAGTTGAAATTTTTATTTTTTTATTCATCGCCCTTTTTCTTACTGTTTTATATTCCCTTATAAATTATTATATTAAAAAAAAGAAAAAAGAAAGATATTTTGGTTTATTCGGATCAATACAGCTTATCTTCGATTTTATATTAATATCGGCTTTTGTAATTCTAAACGGAGGATTAGAAAGTAATCTGATCCTTCTATATTATTTGTTAATTTTAATAGCCGGATTTATTTTTTTAGGCGCGGGGATTGTTTTTTTTACCGTAATTTCTTCTTTAACCGTCGGTTTTATTGCCGACTTACAGTTTTATTTTAATGTCCCGGGTCATTATTATTATTTATATAATCCGGATAAATTGTTATTTGCTTTAAGTTTAAATATTTTGGGTTTATTAATATTCGGATGGGTTTTATATAAATTTTCTAAAAATATAAAATATTTAAGCAATAAAGTAATAGAAATAGACGAGGTAATGAAAAATGCCGCAATATTTAATAAAGAACTCGTTAATAGTTTCACTCAGGGAGTAATAGTTTTAAATGATAAAAATAATATTATATTTATAAATAAATCAGGAATGGATTTGATTGGTTCTGGAATATTTAAGGAGTCTCAGACAGGCAAGGCGGGTATATTCCATCATTTTAATTTAAGAATAGACGATATTTTCAAAGATTTTCCGCTGAATATTTTTGAGGATGAAAAAATTAACGGCGTTCGTTTTGAAGTTGAACATAACGGCAGCATTATCGGTTTTTCTTATTCTAAGTTTAAAGAAAATAGCAATTCAGGGTGGCATATTCTGCTTTTTAGAGATATATCATACGTAAAAGAATTGGAGCTTGACGCAAAAATAAATGAAGGATTAATTGCTACCGGAAAATTAGCCGGATGGCTTGCGCATGAAATAAGAAACCCCCTCTCCGCAATTAATACTTCTATAGATATTTTAAATTCTGAAAATAGAAAATTTGCTGAAGACGTGAAAATTAGCGGTGATGATTTTAGTAAATTGACGGGAATCATAAAAGCGGAAACTATAAGATTAGAGTCTCTTGTAAAAGATTTTCTTGGTTTTGTTAATACTAAAACTAAAACTTTTAATATGAAAATAATGGATAATTCCGTCAATTTTGAATATTTTAATCTTTACGATTTCTCGGAATATATAATGTCTCAATTTAAGTTATCGGAAAATTATAATATAATAAATAGGATTGACAGTAAAATAAATATGTTTTTTGAAAAATACCGTTTACAGCAGATATTTGTGAACATAATTGAAAATGCGGACGCTTCGATTAAATCAAGATATAAAAATTGTGATAATAATAAAAAGGGCAAAATCAGGATAAGCTCTATGAAAATTTCAAAAGATTTTTTAATTGAACAAAATAAAGTTGGCAGCTCCATTATCATAAAATTTTATGATAATGGAGAAGGTATAGGCGAAGATATTATTAAAAATATATTCAAGCCTCTTTTTACCACAAAAAAAAACGGTACGGGACTCGGTCTTTCAATAGTCAAATCTATTTTAGATAATTTTAACGGAAATATTAGTATAAAAAGTAAAAAGAATAAAGGCACATTAATCTATATTACATTACCGTTATATGGATACGACGGACATGGAAAACGATAAAAAAATCCTTATTATAGACGATGAAAAATCTGTTTTAGATTCCCTTGGGATACTTTTAAAATATGAAGGTTATGAAGTTACGGCTCTATTATCCGCAGGAGAAGCTTTAAAAATTATTGATGGCAATAAAGATAATAGATTTAATTTGATTATATCGGATATTTCAATGCCGGATATAAGCGGCATAGATTTTCTTCGTCAGTTTAAGATTATATATCTTAAAAATACAAATTATACTTATGCAAATCATCTATTACCTGTCATACTTATGACGGCGTATTCCGATGTAAAAACCGCCGTAAACGCTTTAAAAGACGGAGCATTTGATTATCTCATAAAGCCTTTTGATACGGAAGAATTCAAAATAACCGTCAAAAAAGCCATAGATTATTTTTCTGTTTACGACGAACTTAATAGTTTAAAAAATAAATTAGCTAATAAAGACAAATTAAGAGGCAATATAATAGGAAATTCTGCTGTAATAGCTAAAGTCATAGATGAAATTAATATTTTTTCTAAAAGTTTTACTACAATGCTTATAACGGGAGAATCCGGTACGGGAAAAGAACTTGCGGCTAAGCTTTCTCATGATATATATTCCAATAATTTATCCGACGGTAAAAACAGCGGCGAATTTGTTCCGGTCAATTTATCCGCAATTCCTGAAAATCTTATAGAAAGCGAGCTTTTTGGTTATATTAAAGGAGCTTTTACCGGCGCAAATTATGATAAAAAAGGTATTTTAGAATATGCAGACAAAGGAACGCTGTTTCTTGACGAAATTGGCGATTTGCCTATGCCTGTTCAAGTAAAGCTATTAAGGGTTTTGCAGGAAAAAACCTTTAGAAAACTTGGTTCTAATAAAGAATATGTTTTAGATATAAGATTTATTGCTGCGACAAATAAAGATTTAAATGAGTTGATAAGGCAGGGTAAATTTAGAGAGGATTTATTCTTTAGACTTAACGCTATTCATATTGAAATGCCCCCTTTAAGAAAACATAAAGAGGATATTCCGTTATTAGTTTCACATTTTGTCAATAATTATTCCAAAGAACTTAATAAAAAAATTTATTCGGTTAATCAGGATGCAGTTTCTGTTTTAGCGGACTATGATTATCCCGGGAATGTCCGCGAATTGGAAAATATTATAGAAAGAGCGTGTATATATTGCAAATCAGAGGATATAACAGAAAATTGCCTTCCGGATAACATAAGAAAAAATTCAAATTATAATGATATTATTTCCGATATAAATATCGCTGCGTATGAAGATATTTTAAAAAAAATTATTTTTATATTTAATGAGGTTAATGTAAAAAATAAAATAAGTTTAGAAAGATTTATAAATGATATTGAAAACAATATTGTCATTGATAGAATTGAAAACAAACGGCAATCTAAAAAATTATTAGCAAGCGAGCTTGGGTTGTCTTTAAGATCTTTAAGATATATAATTTCTAAAATTGTTGACAGAGGATGATTAATTATCTTATAGTATTAGAATATGACGGGTCAAATTATCACGGATGGCAAATCCAAAATAATGTTTCTGCAAGAATTGACAAGATAGAATTAAAAACAATATCTGGAGAACTCTTAAAAGCAATTAAAAAAATAACCGGAATAGACGTTGAACTATTTGTTTCCGGCAGAACAGACGCAGGAGTTCATGCATTAAATCAGGTGGCTAATTTTAAATTACCTTTTTTAATTGATTTGCATAAATTAAAATCAAGCTTAAACGGAGTTTTGCCTCCTAATGATATTTCAGTTAAAAATATTGAATTAGTGCATAACTCTTTCCATTCAACTTTTGACACTGTTTCTAAAACATATCTTTATAAATTGAATAACGGATTTAAAAGCGCGCTGCTGTCTAAATATTCATGGTATATCAAAGACAGCCTTAATCTTGATTTAATGAAGGAAGCCGCTAAAATGTTTATCGGAAATTATAACTTCGTAAATTTTGCAAAATCAGATAAAAAAAAAGATATTGAAGATTATTTCAGAACGGTAATTAAAATTAATATTGAAAAAAAAAATTATGGATTTAATATTTATATTGAAGGAGAGGGCTTTTTAAGACATATGGTAAGAAGAATGATCGGTGCTATTGTTCTTTGCGGGTCGGGCAAAATTAATATTAAGAATATAAATAATTTGCTTAATAAAGGTAAAACCCCCTCTAACATTATCAAAGCTCCTCCCGAAGGTCTTTTTTTATATTCAATTAAATATAATCATAAATTATTTTGTTGATATTTATCATTTATTTATTTATAATTAATAAATAAAGTTAATCATTACTAAAGTTTTATCTAAAAGTGGGTTTATCCCGCTTTTTTTATTTATGCATGATGATTTGTTAAAAAAAATTGAAGAACTTGCAGAGGATATTGCAAAATTTACGGCTGCTATATCGTAGGGTCTTTATTTGTTTCTTCTTTAAAAGATAAAGGAGTCGTTCTAAGAATTTATGTTGATGCCGAAGGCGGGGTTAATATATCCCAGCTTACTGATATTTCTAAAGAATTAAGTATGATTCTTGATATAAAAGAATTGATTGATTTTAAATATAACTTAGAAATATCTTCGCCGGGAATAGACAGGGTAATTTTTAAAATAAAAGATTATATCAGATTTAAAGATAAACGTGTTAAGATATCTTTGAATAAAAAAATTAACGGAAGGTTAAATTTCATAGGAAAAATTATTGATGTTTCAGATATAACAAATAAAACCGGTGAAAAAGAATTATTAGATGCAAATATCAAAATATATGATGAAATAGATAATGAAAATTATGCAATACCTTTTTTGCAAATAAAAAAAGCAAATTTAATAGCAGAATAAAAATTTTAATTTTATATTTTATATTAGTCAAGGAGTTTAATTGTGGCGCAACTTAATACCGATCATCTTTCTTTAGTTATAGACCAGTTGTCTAAAGATAAGAATATTGACAGATCTTTAGTCGTAGAGGCTGTTGAGCAGGCTATACTTGCAATTGCACGCAGAAATATCGGAAGCGGCTACGATTTGGAAGCTCGTTATACCGAGGAAACAGGAGAAATTGAAGTTTTTATGTTTAAAGAAGTGGCTGAAGAAGTAAAGAATGATAAAACAGAAATTACACTTCAGGAAGCTGTTGAATATGATGCCGACAGTCATATCGGAGACAGTCTCGGTCTTAAAGTAGAAAAAAATATTTATGGAAGAATTGAAGCTCAAGTTGCCAAACAAATTATATTTCAGAAAATAAAAGAAGTTGAACATCAAAATATATTTGATGAATTTAATCTGAGAAAAGGTGAAA
>JAKACI010000120.1 GCA_021821565.1 bacterium
TACTGTTTATAATAAATATACCCATAAAACTATAAAAAAACCTTACTTGATTAATAAAACCGTTTTAATGAGCGGAGCTAATATTTCAAGCGCAAACGTTCAAATAAATCAGTATAACCAGCCGATAGTCTCTATTTCATTTAATTCAAAAGGAACAAAAGAATTTGCTGCCGTTACTACAAAATATACGGGAAAAAGACTTGCTATTATATTAGACGGTAATGTAAATTCTGCCCCTGTTATTGAAGAACCGATTACAGGAGGAAGCGCTACTATTTCGGGAAATTTCACTATGGCAAAAGCCAATGATCTTGCCATTGCTCTTCGTTCAGGCGCCCTTCCCGCTCCGGTTAAAATACTTCAGGACGAGACGATAGGACCAACGCTTGGAGCCGATTCTATACATGACGGCATTGTTGCCGCAATAGTCGGTCTAATTCTTGTTGTGGGGTTTATGGTTTTTTACTATAAATTATCAGGATTGATAGCAGATTTTGCTTTAATAGAAAATATTCTTTTTCTTATGGCTGTACTTGCCCTTTTCGGCGCCACATTAACATTACCCGGTATTGCGGGCATAATCCTCACTATAGGTATGGCGGTAGACGCCAATGTTCTTATATTTGAAAGAATAAGGGAGGAACTTAGGGAAAATAAACCTATTCCTATTGCAATAGAAAACGGCTACAATAAAGCATTTTTTACCATACTTGATTCGCATGTTACCGCATTAATAACAGCCGCCGTTCTTTTTTATTTTGGCTCAGGACCTATTAAAGGATTTGCCATCACTCTTTCGTTAGGTATTATCATAAATTTATTTACTTCATTAGTTGGAACTAAGGTAATTTTTGATATTATCGCAAACAAGAAAAAACTTGAAAAATTAAGCATATAAGGAGCCGATAAAAGTGGAATTTATAAAAAATACACATTTTAATTTTCTTGGAAAAAAGAAAATTGCCTTTGTAATATCTTCCGTGCTTGTTATTCTCGGAATAATTGAAGTCATAATGATGATTATAGGAACTGCCAATATAGGCATAGATTTTACAGGCGGTTTAACAATGCAGCTCTTTTTTAAACATAAAATAAATGTTCCTTCAGTTAGAAAATCATTAATAACAAATGGATTTAAGGATATAAAAATTATAAAATTTAAAAGGAAAAATGAATATATTATTAAAACAAAATTAGTCGGAAGCAACATTACCGCATATGCAAATAAATTGAAATCTATAATAAGAAAATCTTCTCCTAAAAATTCGTTTAAAGTTATAAGCGATGAAATGGTGGGTCCTTCCGTAGGCAGTACTATGACTAAAGACGCTATTATTGCAATAATTATTGCAATAATAGGTATTTTCATATATATAACATGGAGATTTGAATTTAGATTCGGAGCGGCAGCGGCAATAGGTCTTGCACATGACACACTTGCTCTTCTCGGAGTTATATTTATATTTGATAAAGAAATAACGCTTCTTGTTATAACTGCTTTATTGACTGTTGCAGGATATTCTTTAACAGACAAAGTCGTTGTTTTTGATAGAATAAGAGAAAATCTTAAACTTGAAAGCGAACAAAAAAAATCTATCAATTTAAATAATTTAGTCAATAAAAGTATAAATGAAGTTTTAACAAGAACCGTAGTAACTGCGTTAACGGTTGTTCTGGTTGTTTTATCATTATTTTTTCTTGGCGGGTCAGTGCTTCATGACTTTGCGTTTACATTACTATTCGGCATTATAATCGGAACATATTCCTCAATTTTCATTGCAAGTCCTCTTATGGTAATTTTCAATGAAAAATATTACAAATAATAATAATGAAAATGAAAATACAGCCTTACATAATCTAAATAACGACGGTTATAATAATGAATTAATTTTTTCATTGGTTAAGAATAATTTAGAAAAATTTCAGTTAAATAACCCTGCCAAGTCTATTATTTTAAAAAGAATATTTTCTCAGCTTATTTTTGAACCTGCATTTTTAAAACTAATGTTAGACAAAAACGGGGGCGTTGCCGTTAGACCTGAGAATATACCTGAAAATGCAAATGTTTGCCTTAATTCAGAATCAACCAATATTAATATTCTAAATATTACAGCAAAACAAAATAATATTGCAGCCGATATTTTAGATAATTATATTTATAATTATATATTAAATTATATAAATCCTTCATTGAAAAATCTTCATAATCCATTTCTTATGAAAGATATGGATAAAGCGGTAAACCGGATAACCAAAGCATTAGTTAATGACGAAAAAATCTGTGTTTTTGGCGATTATGACGTTGACGGAATTACCGCTACATCTTTTTTAGTTCTTTTTCTTAGAGAAATTAATAAATATATTGTAAAAGTTGACAATAAGGATGACAATGCAGGTAATAATACGCAAAATATAAAAACCGCCATTGATATAAATAATAATGTTAACAATAATATAGACGATAACGCACAAAATATAAATAATGAAGGCAGCATAAATCATAACAATATAGACAACGGCGGAACGATAATATATAAAATTCCCGACAGAATTAAACATGGCTACGGACTCGGCATTGAACCGATAAATGAACTGATAAACGATAATAATGTTATGAGCGGCGGCGGTAAGGGTAAACATGTTTCGTTAATAATAACGGTTGACCTTGGTATCAGCAACTATGAGCCCGTGGTTTATGCAAATTCTAAAAACATAGACGTAATTATATGCGATCATCATGAAATCCCTGAAAAAATTCCGCCTGCCGCTGCGATACTTAATCCTAAGCAAAAAGACGATAAATTCCCTTTTAAATTTTTACCCGGAGTCGGCATTGCGTTTAACCTTGCAATGGCTCTAAGAAAAAAACTTTTTGACGACGGTTTAATAAATTCATACCCAAATTTAAAAGACTTCCTTGACATTGTATGTATCGGCATTGTAGGCGATATTGTGCCTATGTATGATGAAAACAGGCTATTAGTCTCTTATGGACTTAAAAAAATTAATAGCGATCCGAGACCTGGAATAAAAGAATTAAAAAAAATCTGCAATCTTCGTTTTGACAATGTCACCGAATCGGATATAGCCTGGAAAATTGCTCCAAAAATTAATTCATCGGGCAGGGTCGGAAATCCGAATATCGCTATTGAACTGCTAATATCTCAAGATTATGAAGAGGCAAGAACTTTAGCGTTAAAATTAGACGAACTTAACAAAAAAAGAAAAAAATTAGAAACTGAATGTTTTAATAGGGCAACTATAAAAATAAATCAAATTAATAATACTTTGGGCAATTTTAATCCGACGGTTTTTAATCAGATGGTTATTTTGTTTGATGATTCGTGGCATCCCGGGGTTATAGGCATAGCGTCTTCAAGACTATCGGAATATCTAATGAAACCTGTCTTACTGCTATCTGGATTCAAAGAAGATATTTTTATAGGCTCTGCCAGATCATACGGAAATATTGATATTTATTCAATTTTAAAGCAATTTGATAATTTTTTTATAAAATTTGGCGGACATAAGTTAGCATGCGGTCTGAGCATTAAAAAAAGCGAATTGAATAAATTTATTGAAGCCGTCAATAAATTTGGAGAAAGCGATTTGAATAAATTTAAATCAAATAATTCCGATATAAAATTTGATTACGATGAAGAACTATTGATAAGCAATATAAATAATGAACTGATAAATAAGCTCAAACTGATGGCACCATACGGAGTTCTTAATGAACAGCCTAAATTTTGTATAAAAAATCCGTTAATAGACAATATTATAACAAGAAAAGTAAAAAATTCATATAATTCTTATAATAATATAGGTTCCGGGAATACAAAATCTGAACCTGCAAATAAAGTATTAAATAATAATTCAAATTTGAAAAAAATTATAAGTAATGAATATTTTACATGCGATATATTAAATTGCAGCGATAAAAATAAAAAATCAAATAAAGCTATTATTTTTAAAAATATATCTTGCTTCAGAACAGAAGATTTTGATTTTAATAATTTTAACAACAAAATGGTTAATAGCATAATATTTGAATTTTTTAATAATTATATTAAAATATTAGATATTAATTAAACTGATAAACAATTAAATTATTTAATAGCTAAACTAATTAATAGCTAAACTAATTATTAAATAAATTTATAAAATATAAATAATAATTATAAATTTTAAATATTTGTAAAAACTTACAGAAAGTGCAAGTAATGCCTTTAATAATGCCCTTTTCTGAAACAAATTGCAAATATTAAATAAAATATATGTCAAAAACCTTTACGGCAGTCATAATAGATTATAATTATATTAAAATTATTGAAGCGGCTAAAAAGCGTAAGACCTATATAATCAATAACTTCTCGCTTGACAAGCTTAACTCAAACGGTATTAATGCCCGTAATAATGCTAATCCCGAAAATATAGAACAGATTTTAATAACAGAAGAAATAAAAAAAATATTCGGCTTAAGACAGTTTAGTAAAAAAAATGTTTTTACGGCTTTAAGTAATGATTATATTAATACTTATAATTTTTCGCTTCCGGAAATGCCTAAATCTGACCTTTCTAAGGCGATAGAATATGAGGTTAAAAAAAAATCTCCGTTCCCCGTATCGCAAATTGTTTATGATTACATTTATACTTATCAGCCGAACGAAGACGGGAGCTATAATCTTCAAATAACTGCTTATGCCGCCAAAAAAGAATATTCCAAACAATTAGTAAATATATTTACAGGCGCAGAAATTAAACTTAAATCTATAGAATCTAAAACAATCGGTTTATATAATGCAAATTTGTTTATTTACGGAAATAATGCAGGCTTGCATTATTTAATAATAGACATTGATCTTATTTCAATAAAGATAATTATTATATACAAAGATACAATAATTTTTGAAAGAAATATTGAAGAAATCAATATTATTCAAAATACTAAAAATATAAATGAAGCAGGAGAAATTATAAGCGCCGAAATTCAAAAAACCGTTGACTTCTATTATGCCGGAAAATCAATAGAGCCTA
Organism: bacterium; assembly: GCA_021821565.1. Next base: position 5,038 of record JAKACI010000120.1, read on the forward strand.
TTGAAAAAATATATCTTTCCGGAGTTTATTCAAGCAGCGGAATGTTTAAAAATATAATATCACATATAATGAATATGCCCATAGAAACAATGAGCATTATGAAATTATTAAATAATAGCAATGGCGATAATGATAAGAAAACTGTAAAAATAAATGATGATAAAACAAAATCTCTAATTAGACTATCATCAAAACTAAATAAAAAAATTTATAAAAAAAAGCTGT
>JAKACI010000121.1 GCA_021821565.1 bacterium
CTAAATAATCCCGTACCGTATTTATGGAATCTTTAATTTGATTTAAATATTTGGTTTCCATTTTTTTACCGCTCCTATTTATATTTTTTTAATTTTTTGTATTATAATCTTTTTTTATCGTCTAAATGATGCATCTCCAATTTTTCTTTTTTGTCCGTATGAGCGCAATAATCCGTTATTTCTTCTTCCTTATCCGACAGCATCATTTTTATCAAAATGATTGACAGGGTTAATAGAAAAAGCGATGAAACTATATAAAAATAAATTCCCAACATTGCCGCCGAATGTTTAGTTTTAGATATATAAACATAGCCCCAATATTTATATTTTGCGTATGCAATCACTTTAGAAAGCATATTTCCAAACTCAAAAGTAAAATGATTTCCGTAAAATAATTTTAAAAATATAAACGGAAACAGAAAACTGAATATGATCAAAAAAACTATTATAGTCGCACGGATTGCGTGATCTTTATACATTTTTATTTTTTAACCCCTTTTGTTTTAACCTTTTATGTGTTATTTTTAGAAATAAAAGATAAACCTTATAGATTCGCAAGTGCTTTTTTAATGTCAACATGCTTAAATTTTAACATTAATTTTATAAGTTCTTTATTGATCATTAACTTCCCGATAGCGTGTCCAGGTCTTAAATTTCCGATAGCGGAAGGCTGAACGATATAATCTTTTGTCTGCCCCGATGATACTACCGTAGTGCCGTGAGTTTCCATCGTACGGGATTTTACCTCTTCAATTTTATATCCGAACAGTTTTGAAATTTCTTCGTTTCTTAATCCGTCCTGAGCAAAAATAATCTTATTGACGGAGTTAATTAATATGATATCTAACAGTGTCGGATCAAATCTGTCGGCATCCGAAAATGATTGAGTTAATAATACTATTTCTATTCCGAAGCTTCTAATTTCTTTTATTATTTTAGAAAAATAAGAAAACATCAAATCGGCAAATTCGTCTATGGCAAGCGTCATTGTGAAATCCGTTTGAGCGGGTTTGGTCAGTCTGATGTACTCAATAATCATTCTTCCGAATGAATTTTCAACCTCAATATTTCTTAAAGATATCCAATTGTCGGCTCTTAAATCTAAGCTGATGGCCGCATCGGAATTTAAATTTTTAGCCAAAGCGTAAGGCTGAAGTTTGTTCATAAAGTTAGAAATCAAAGAAGCGTAATCGGTATTATTGACGATACCTGATAAAATTAAATCTTCCGCTTCCGATAAATAGCTCTTGTAAGTTTTATAAAGATTTTGAATTTTTTCTTTAAATAAAGCTAAAAATATTTTTTCAAATGTTATATTTTCAGTATATTCAATAATAAAAGACAGGGCTTGAAGAGCAAAATTCTGATAAAAACTTTCCTCAGTGGATATTGTTTTAGGATATAAACTGTTCCTCAAAAGTTCTATAATTTCATCTTTTTTTAAACCTTTAAGCGGATTAATCTTTGAATTAATATCATAAATATTGGCTTCGGGCTTTAATACGCGGGCTACTTTTTTTGCTAATTCGTCGCCTTTGCCGTCAATAACCGTTATATTTTTTTTATTCTGCCAGACGGGCAACAGAACGCTTTCTGTTTTTCCGCCGCCTGTAGATCCGAATACTACCGTATGCCCTTTCGGAAAAGGTATTATTAAATCTTCTTCCGTCATCATATTTTTGCCGGTAGCAAAAACAGGTTCCGTTTGCTGCTTAGTTTGAGGTTTTGACGATTTACCAAAAAATCCCATAATGTGATTCTCCTTTAAAAATTATAATTAATAAATATGTCAGATGTTTTCTATAGAATTAGATAATATCTTTCTTATGAAATTAGACAATTTTTATTCCTGCATAATAGCATCATCTTCAAAAATATCTCGTTATTATATTTCTTACTATTATCGCCGGTATCATAAATGCAAAATACGCTCCTATTTCTATTAATACTCTATTGACATTACCGCCGTTTTTAATGTTGTATAGAATAATACCGTGCTGAAATATATCAACTGCGCATAGAACTATAAAAATATTAAGCCCTAACTCTATCAACAAACTAATACTGTGTATTAATGCGCGAACCAAATCAAATAAGATAGAAAAAAAAGATATTACACCTTCAAATGCTATTTTCTGATACATCTGATATTTTTTTGAACTTGGCAGTTTTGATTTAAGCGAAGATAATCTGTCGGTAAAAGATTGAGACTCCATAACTAACTCCTATAGTTTATTTTTTTAAAGAATTCAAATAATAAGCCACGTATTTAACCTGCTTATTTGTTAATATTTGAGTGCAATAAATATCCGCCTTGCAGTTTCTGACAGCTTTTTCCGTTTCTTTCAGAGTTAAATGTTTATCGCCCCAATCTGCAAGACTTATAATCCCGTCTATTTTTTGACCTTTAATAAACGAATGACAGCGAACGCATCCGGATTGAAAAACAATATTTTTGCCTTTTAAAATAAGCAGTTTTTTGTTTGTCTTGGCCGATAATTTTGTTAAGGCCACGCTGTCTCTTGCCACGTTAAACAAAAAAATAAATGTAAAAACAAACAAAGATACTAAAAATATCCTGTAAATATGATTCATATTTTAACCTCTCATAAAATAATTACCCTGTACAACTTAATTTGTTGTCTATATATTCCGTCCCTTTTAACCTCTTATAAAATAATTACACTGTAAAACAAAGACGCAATTTTCACTTCAACATCAGCTTTTAACCTCTTTTTAACCTCTCATAAAATAATTACCCTGTAAAACAAAATTTATTATTTTTATAAATTTAATCCCTGCATTATGTCTTTTTCTAACCCTGCGTCTATGTTGTTAAATAAAAATATCTTGCCTCCGGCCGTTTCAAAAGAAACGTCGCCTATTCCCGCAATCTTTTGAATAATGTTGGAATTAAGATGAACATCGGCGATTTGTTTAACCGGAATTATCTGCGAATTAAGAAAAGATGCAATTTTTACTTCAACGTTAGTGATAAAAAGTCTGTTAAAAAACATTTTTATCGCTACGTTATAATAAGGAACAAAAGACACGAACACGATTATTAAAAGTCCCGCCGCCCTTACTTTCGCCGAAGAAAAAATGTTTGAAATTTGCGGAATATCGGCAATGTAAATCACATAGTAATAACCGCCTATTAAGATTGTTAATAATATAAAGCTGAAAAACAAAGAAAGATAAATTAATTTTTTTGATATTCTTATTTCCATTTTTAATTAACGGACTGAATAAAAATCCGCCTCCTTTAATAAAAAAATCTATTAAGTTAGAATCTGTCGGCGCAAATTACAAAAAAATATAGCGATATTATCAAATACCGCTGTAAGATTTTGTATTTGATTTTACATCTTCAGGCTCCGTTTTGGATTCTTCTTTTTTGTTAACCGTCTTATTTGGGGGGACGGGGTTTAATTCTTTTTTTAAAGTTAATTTAGAATTTTCTAAAAACTTGGCGGCGATAATATTCGGCTGCGTTCCGTATTTTTTAGCCAATTCTTTTAAAATTTCATTAACGGATTCCGTAACCGTAATTTTTAAACTTGCTGTTTTTTCTTTAATCAAACTGTCAAACATAGCCATAATTTTAGTCCTCTTTTAAATTAGATAACTGTTTTATTATTTTTTTTAAATTAATATTCTTGGGAATATTTAAATCTATATGATTTAATTTTCTCAAAAGCGATAACGATATTTTAATGAAATGAGAGTTATTAAATTCTGATATCAACTTGTTTAATTCTTCGGATTTGTCGTCTTCTGTTGAAAATTTCTTATTTTTTAATTTATTCAAATTCAAATCGTCGAAGTTTTCTATCATTTCTTTTTTAACGGCATCGTTTTCGGTTCTCGCGACTTCAATCGCTTTCCTAACGTTGTTTCTTTTTATTTTACCTTTAAGTTCTTTTTCCACGCTTAAAAGAGTAAGCATATCGCGAACATGGGTTTTGCCTTTCCCGACGAGAGACGCTATGTTTTTAATAGACATGTTTTCGCTTAATTTTTTATAAGCTTTCGCCAGTTCTAACGGCTCCAAATTTTTTCTCTGTATATTTTCAATGATCTGAATAATAAAAACGTCTTTGTCTTTTATATCGTTCCTCACGACCGAAGCAATTCTTGCCAAACCTAAAAATTTAAAAGCCGAAAGCCTTCTTTCCCCGCATATCAGGTTATAAGATTTTTTATCTTCGCTTTGCTTGACGATAACGGGTTCTATCAGTCCGTGCGTTTTAACGGAATCTATAAGCTCGTCCATTTCAACGCCGGATAAGTTTTTTCTCGGCTGCGAATAAACTATTTTTATTTTATCCACTTCAATTTCCGTTACGCTCTGTTTTTCGTCTAACGCTTTATTTTCTCCGAACCATGAAAGCGGATCCTTTAATTCAAATTTAGACATGTTTGCCTCCCGTGATTTCTTTAGCCAAACTGATGTAATCCGCAGCGGATTTTGAACGATTGGTATAAGAATATATTGATTTGCTCATCGCTTGAGCTTCTTTTAATTTGCTGTCCGTTCTTATGACGGTGTTAAACATAGAACCCGCGAATTTATCTTGCAGCATGGCGTATATCTGATTGGAAAGCGAAAGCCTTTTATTATATCCGACGGCAAGATAGCCCATCATTTCTAAATCGTTGTTGATTTTGGATTTAACCCTGTTGAAAGTATTTAAAAAGTCCGATAATCCGTCGACGGCAAACTTTTCTAAAAGAATAGGTGTGATAACTTTATCTGATGATACAAGAGCGTTTAGGGATACCAGACCTAAAGACGGCGGACAGTCTATTATTATATAATCGTATTCGTCTTTGACATCTTTAAGCGCTTCTTTAAGAATATATTCCCTTCCTATTTTCATAAAGATTTCAAGTTCAACGCCGGATAACGATATGTTGGACGGAGCGAGGTCTATTCCGTCTATATTGATGATAATATCTTTAATGTCGGTCTTTTCCATTAAAACCGGCGAAATTGATTTTTCCGGTTCCACTCTGTCGGTTAAATGCAAAGTAGCGTTTGCCTGAGGATCTAAATCAACAAGCAAAACTCTTTTTGACATTAAGGGCAATGTAAGGGATTTGGCTAAATTAACGGCAGTTGTTGTTTTCCCTACTCCGCCTTTCTGGTTTACGATAGAAATAATCATTTTTTCAATCTCCTTTTTTAAGTATTAATAGGCGTAAAGCGATTTTTTTAAATATATCAATATTAAT
>JAKACI010000122.1 GCA_021821565.1 bacterium
TAATTCAAATAAAGTAAAAAAAATAAACCATATCGAGCTGACGGGCAATATAGACGGCAGTATTAGTGTTATAGATAAAGAGCATTTATTTAAACGATTTAATATACCTTGCGACAAACTAATATTGGCATCTTTCGGTATTATACAGCCTACCAAATTAAATCATTTAATTTGCAAAGTTGTTAAAGAATTAAATAAAATTTATGAAAATAATCTTGTTTATGTGATGGTCGGCGAAGGCAATTATACGGATAGTTTTATTGGAGACGATATAATAAAGACGGGCTACGTAAACCTTGATGAATTTAACAGTTTTATAATCCACTGCGATTTAGCCTTTAATTTAAGATATCCCTCTATGGGGGAAACATCAGGCTCTTTGATAAGGATAATGGGAGTAGGAAAGCCCTGCATAGTGATCGATGATGCATGGTTTTCAGAACTGCCCGACGATGCGGTTTATAAAGTTAAAAATGAAAATGTCGAAAATGAAATATTTATATTGCTGGAAAAGTTTATAAATAATCAAGAATATTTTCTCAAAGTTGGAGAAAATGCTAAAAAATATATCAATGAAAATCATTCAATTGATAAAATATCCAAAGAAATATACGAGTTTTTAGTTTAAAACGGTGAGGCAGCGCAAAAAGATGCTGTTTAAAGAAAATGATAAAAAATTGGCAATTAATTTAATTATTCTATCAGGTTATATACTTATCTCTGTGCTATTTTTCGGATTAGGGGTAATTTTTAAAATCAATACCCGTTTTATAGGAGTCGGTTCCGACCCAACCCAATTTATGTGGGCATTTTATTGGTTTCCTTTTGCTTTAATTCACCACTTGAATTTACTTTTTACGCACTATTTTTTTGCGCCGAAAGGATTTAATCTTGCATGGTCAACATCGGTTATAGGACTCAGTTTTTTATTTGCCCCTTTGACATATCTTTTAGGCCCTGTCGCTTCTTATAATATCGCAATGCTGCTTGCGCCCGCTTTAGCGGCGTACAGCGCCTATCTTCTTATTAAATATCTCACAGGCTCTGACTTGTCAGGTTTTATAGGCGGCTACATATTCGGATTTTCAAGTTATGAAATCGGGCAAACCTGGGGGCATTTAATGATAACCTTCACGTGTTTAGTTCCGTTAATGGTTTTATTATTTTTATTAAAAGTTCATAAAAAATTAAATAGTATCAGTTTTATTATTTTGCTTTCTTTGTCTTTGATACTGCAATTTTTTATTTCGCAGGAAGTATTTACAATCTTTAATTTATTCGGGGTATTTAGCATTATTATAAGTTTATTTATATTTAAAGAACAAAGAAAAGAAATATTTTATGCCGTTAAGGATGTTATTTTTAGCTATATAGTAACAGTTATTATCATAAGCCCGTATCTTTATTATATGCTTATAAGCATACCGAAAAGAGCTATTCATAATCCGGCTTACTGGTCATCGGATGTATTAAATTTCTTAATCCCGACTCCTATAACATTTATAGGAGGAAAAACATTTAGTTTTATTACATCAAAATTTTATGGTACTTACGCAGGAGAAGGCGCATATTTAGGCTTGCCACTTATTTTTTTGTTATATTTATATTTTGTAAATTTTTACAAAACAAATAAAGGAAAATTTCTTCTTATTATTTTTCTTATGGTTTCAGTTTTTTCATTGGGCCCTTTTTTTTATATTTATGGAACTAATACGAAAATTATTATGCCGTGGATAATCTTTGCTATTATGCCGTTATTAAAAGATGCGTTACCAGGCAGATTTGCATTATATGTGTTTTTAGTTGTAGCTGTAGTTGCAGGATATTTTATAAAAGAATTTCAAGCCAAAAAATGGCTAAAATTGACTATAATTGCTGCAAGTATATTATTTATTCTTCCGAGTTTGCCTTACTTGACTTCATCTTTAGCCACGCCGCCATTTTTTAGTAAAGGATTGTATAAGGAGTATTTAAAAAAGGACGAAAATGTTTTAATAATCCCTTTTTCATATAAGGGTTACAGTGATGCTTATCAGGCTATCAGCCGTATGTATTTTAAAATGGCAGGGGGATATCTTGGTTTAACCCCAAGTCGCTATAATGACGTTGATTTTGTTCAATATATGCTTGAAAATTCTCAAGAATATAATACAAAAATAACAAATAGTAATCAGTTTATACAATATTGGATGCTTAATAATAATTATAATAAATATAATAAGTTGACGGAATACAGTTTAATAGCTTTTATTGTTTCAAACAGGATAAAAGCTGTAATTGTTACGATGCCAAAATTAATTGGTCATAAGAATATATTTTCTACCCTTAAAATTGCGCCTGTTAATGTAGGAGGCGTGATTTTGTACAAAATACCGCCTTCCTTTTTTATAAAATATCGCGGTTTTACTAATTCAAGAGCTAATGCTTCAGCCGAACTTTATGTTTTTTCTAAGTTGTATTTTTCTTCAAAATTATTTTTAAAAAAGTATGCTTTAAAAAACCTTTACCCTGAGTATTTAGAAAAGTATAATTATCTTAATAAATCGTATGGTTTCAGAACAGGTTCTGCCATTAACTGGACGGGCAATAATAGTGAAGGATGGATAGGTAGCTGGTCTTGCAGAAATCAAAATTATAGCTGTTTTGGCGTAGGAATAATGGGAAATAGCGATGACATAAAACCTATTATTAAAAAGTATAAAAATTTTGCGACCCAAATATTTTTTCCGTATCCTAAGGTATATAATGTTAGTAGTAGTGAAGGCTCAGGGCAATTGTTGATGATATTCAGATTAAAATCAACACATTAAAAAATAGTGCATATGCCATATTACTAAGATATATTCAGGTAATTATGGACAATCAGAAAATACGTAAAAAAATTAAAAAGACAAAACTCATATCAATAACAGCAGCAGCTTTATTTGCTGTATTAGTCTGCTTAATCGGTTATTATATGGGTGCTGATAGAAACTGGGATTTGCAGAACTACCATTTCTATAACGGCTATTTATATTCGCATGGAAAATTAATTACAGACTCTATAGCAACTGTACAATCATATCTTGATCCTTTACTGAATTCTTTTTATTATATACTTATTTCTAATCTATCGCCTTTACAGGTAAATCTGATAATAGTCGCATTACAATCTCTAACTATATCATCGGTTTTCTTCTTGTCCATGATAGTTTTTGAGAAAAATAGTTACTTTAGCAAATTTATATTATCTTTAATAGTTTCTACATCTGCAATTTTTGGACCAATATTCTGGTCAGAAATAGGCGGAACTATGGGCGATACTTTGTTGGTTTTTCCTGTTATTATATCTATTATTTTCATAGTAAAGACCATAACTACGGCAGATAACATAAAACAGCGAATCATATTTGCATAAATTGATAAATTTTGATGGTAATATTTATTATTTAAGCCAATATAATAAATCTCTAAGCATCATTAAAGAGCATGTAAAATATCTAAAATTAAAATATAATTTAAAAATAGAGTATAATAAATGCAAAGAGATAAAAACTAACTTTTATCCAATTGCTATATGTAAAATAATAAAAATTGGGGGGAAGTCATGAATGACCAGCAAATAGCGGTGCTCATTCCTTGTTATAACGAGGCAATAACTATAGGCTCTGTTGTTAAAAATTTCAAGCGGGCTTTGCCTGACGCTAAAATATATGTGTATGACAACAATTCTAATGATGAAACTGTTAAGATAGCTTTAGAGGCCTGGGCAATAGTCCGGCATGAGCCTATGCAGGGCAAAGGACATGTTGTCAGGCGTATGTTTAGAGATATAGAAGCTGATTTATATATTTTAGTTGACGGCGACGATACATATGATGCAGGTATGTCAAAAGAAATGATTAGTCTCGCCATAAATGAAAATTATGATGTTGTTAATTGTGTCAGGCGTGATACGGAACAAACTGCCTATAGGTTGGGACATCGGTTTGGAAATCAATTGCTTAATGGCATGGTTCGTTTTATATTCGGTGATTATATACAAGATATGCTTTCAGGTTATAAAGTTTTGTCAAGGCGTTTTGTTAAATCATTCCCTGTATTATCTAAAGGATTTGATATTGAAACCGAAATTGCAATTCATGCATTGGAACTTTCTATGCCTGTGACAAATATAGAAGGGTCATACCGCAGTAGACCTGAAGGTTCACATAGTAAGTTAAATACATACCGCGATGCCTTACGTATTTTATGGCTGATACTGTCATTATTTAAACATGAACGGCCTATGCAATTTTTTCTTTTGTATGGTTTATTTTGGTTTTAATTTCTTTAGCTTTTGGTATTCCCGTTTTTATTCAATATTTACAAACAGGTTTAGTACCACGTTTGCCAACTGCAGTTTTATCTACCGGAATAATGCTGATAGCTTTTTTGAGTCTGATGACTGGATTTATTCTTGATACCGTAACACGAGGAAGGCTGGAAGCTAAAATGTTGGTTTATCTGCAACATACGCCATGTGCAGATAAAAGAAACATCGAGATATCTTAATTTGGATTAATTAGGGACAGACACTAATTTAATAAATTTAATAAAAGGTATCAATAAAAGCTTGGATAACGTAGGTGGTATCAACGTAGGTGGTATCCGATTTATTTATCCTTTCACTGCCGCCTGTATTTGCTATCTTATTCTATAAAAATCTATTGTATAAACTTGATTATTTTTTAAAATCGGTGTATATTTTAAATATTAAATATTAAATATTAAATATTAAATATTAAATATTAAATATTAAATATTAAATATTAAATATTAAATATATTGTGTATCAATTTTAGTTTTAATTATGTGTTGATTTTTATTTTAATCAGGTATTAATATTATGATAAACGTTACTGCTAAAACCAACATAGAGAACCTGTCCGAATTATACCATACCGACTACTACACCTGGGCTATGACCAATGCGCAGCTTCTTAAAGAAGGTAAATTAGGCGAAGTAGATTATATTAACTTAGCGGAAGAGGTAAAAGACTTGGGAAAATCCGAATATTATAAATTAGAAAGCTATTTTGCAAATTTATTATCTCACCTGTATAAATGGGACAACCAGCCGGAATTAAGAAGCAAAAGCTGGAAAAATACAATTAAGCATTCATTCATTCAGATAGAAGATATTATAAATGATAATCCTGGGCTAAAACCGCAAATCAAAAAAGCATATAATAAGGCAT
>JAKACI010000123.1 GCA_021821565.1 bacterium
CATATACTGCTTAGCTAAATTTGTTGCCGTAACTTCATTTGCGATTCGAACGCTTGAAGCTCTTTAACAATAAAAAAGGCTTTAGTTTATTAGAAATTGTCATTACAATTATAATATTAGGCATATCTTTAAGCGCTATTCTTGAGAGTTTTATTGTTGGTTCTGCTTCAAGCGTTCGAATCGCAAATGAAGTTACGGCAACAAATTTAGCTAAGCAGTATATGGCTGATATATATTACTGCAGCGAAGCGGGAGGTCCTGTCTATAACAGCTCAGGCGGCACAATTTGTAATAATTTTAACAGTACTAACGGAAACGGAAACAGCATTTGGAGCGGCGCATCAGGTTTTAGTGAATATATTACTTCGCCGCAAGGTCCAGTACTTTTAAATAATTATTGTTTTTATACAACTATTACGCCGACTTATTACTCAACAATAAATAGCGCCAATGGAAATGCGAGTATATATATTAACGGGCAGCCCAATTGGACGCAAAATAATCCTCCGACGACTGCCGCCGCTATTTCTATTGTTGTACAGACAGGCTGGTATAATTCAACTTCTACAAACGGGACGCTTATCTGCGCTGCTGCGCCGACAACGTATCCAAGTGTTTCATTGAGTACAATTTTTACAAAGTATTGATATTTTGTGATATTTAAAAAAAGTATAAGTATATAAGTATAAGTTAATTAATAAATATAAGTAAAAATTAAAAATTAATGAGCGGAATCATTACCGCTGTAAAATAAAGACAATCCTTTTTTAAAGGAAAATATCAATAAAGAAGGAATATAATATATATGAAACAAGAAATAGCAAACAATAACGACGGATTTACGCTTCTCGAATTGGTAATGACTATTATATTGATTGGAATAATGTCGGTTGGACTGTATCAGGTTATTATATTTGGAATTAATGATTATATGCTTAACGAGAATGCACTTCATCAGGTAAATTCCATGAGTTATGCAAGTTCCGTGATTAGAAAAAATTTAGAAGAAGCTGCTATGCCGACACAGACGATTAATGGAAGCAGCAATGGTCAAATTTGTCCTTATTCAAATTCAAATTCAAGTTCGAACAATAATCCGCCGATTGTTGCATTTAATTTAGCTAATCAATTAACAGCCTGCGGCAGTGCTACTGAATCCTCCGGCAGTGCTACTACACCCTGCAATGCCGTTGCATTTTATAAATATATAAGCGGAACGGCTGGAGAACAAGAATTAGTAGTTTTTTGCGTAAATAATAATATTTTATATAAACAGGTGACGACGAGTATAAATGGAACAGAGACGACAACGGCATATCCTATTTCGGATAATATTAGCAACATTGCTTTTTAGTAGTGCAATTCAACAAGAATTAATTGTTTTTTGTGTTAACAATAATAATGTATTATATAAGCAGGTGATGACAATAAATGAAACGACAACGGCATATCCTATTTCGGATAATATTAGCAACATTGCTTTTTAGTAGTGCAATCTCTTTAAGCGGATGTAAAAAAGTAAAAAAACCGCTGCCGCCTCCGCCGCTTGTTTCAAGCAATTGTGCGCAAAACCCAACAACTTCAATGTATTCTTGCGGAATTCAATTTACGGTAAATTCGACATCGGGAAATACTCAAACAAGCGGAGTTTCTGTAATTGTTGCTAATCCAAAGTCATAAATTTATATGCGCAGGTCTTGTTTTTGGATAAATATATAAAATCAGGAATGACAAACTAATAATTATGATAAAATTTTTTAAAAACAGAGTTATTAAATCAAATAAAGGAATTTCAATTATATTTGCCATTATTATAATTGTTTTAATGGGGCTGGCTGGTTCTGTATTTGCTTACCTTATGGCTTCAAGCGGTATAACATCAAGGCAAAATTTGACAAGCGCCGAAGCAAAATATGCGGCTAAATCGGGTATTGAAATTGCTATGTATCAATTAAAGAGCAACAGTAGCAGCAATTTTACCAATAGCGCTCCTGCGGACGTAAGCTGCCCAACTACTCCTGTTATTCCGCCGGGAGTTACTTTATCTCTAAGCACAAGTTATCGATATATTTTTGGAAATTTAGCGCCGAATTATTCAATAGATAATTACACTCCTTCATTTTGCGCTTTGGTTGCCCAAGTCAACGGCAACGGCAACGGCAACGACACATCTTGTTATATCATAACCGCAAACGGACAGGCAGGCGGAACTACAAGAGAAATCAGCGCAGAAGTCGGTATCGGAGCAAGTGTATCATCATGTGGAGGCGGAGCTAATAATACTATTTTTGTTGAAAATGAGCTTCCAAATTCTAATAATTAACTTATACATTATCAACATCATTAAAATTAACATTTAACTAAATAAATTCAACTAAATTATATTTTAACTAAATAAATAAAATATTCATGAGGCTCATATGCTAAATACGGCTCTTTACTCCATTAATTTTGGGGAGTTCTTTTTCGAGAATTTAGAGTGCTTTGCTAATCTTGCAAAAATAGGTCTGAAAGAAATTGTCCTAATCCATGTTATAGATATAAATAAATTGCAACACAGTTTGTATTCACGCTATAATAAAGAAGATGAAGAAAAAATACTAAAATTTTCCAAAATAAAGCTTGAAGATATTAAAAATAATTTAGAAAAATATGGTTTTAGAGTCAGCTATGTTATTAGGACAGGAAATATTGCCGATGAAATAGTGGACGAAGCCGAAAGAGAAGATGTTGATTTTATAATTTTAGACAAAAAAGCGGTAGATAAAAGTAAAACTAACGCTTTTTTTGCTTTTTATGACTCCCCGCTTTATGAAATTATCGCTAAATCAAAAAAGCCTGTTTTAATAACCAAACGGATTTTAATGCATTCGTCAAGTTTAATAAAAAACGATGAAAAAGATGTTATAGATTGCAAAAATACTTTTACCGATGTTGTGTTTGCTACTGATTTCTCGGAATCATCTCTTAAAGCAATTTATGTTTTAGACAAAATACCTTCCGATATTATTAAAACTATGACATTATTTACAGTTCTAGATGAAAAATATATTAGAAATTTAGATCAAAACAGTATAAAAAAGCTTGAATCAGACATTGCAGGTAAATTTGAAGGTATAATTGAAGATTTGCGTTATAGATATTCCAAAGAAAAAAATAATCTTAATATTGTCGTCAGAAAAGGGACTCCCTGCAAGGAAATAATCAGTTTTATATTGCAAACCGATAAAAAACTTCTTGTTATAGGATATAAAGGTGAGGATAAAGAAAAACTGAAAGAAATATTTCTTGGAAGCACGGCTCAAAGACTAATTGGGGCATTACCCTGTTCTATTCTTGTTGTAAAATAAAATAGTAAAAAAAATATTCCGGATATAATACATCGGATTTATTTAATCTAAAAAGTAAAAATATTAAAATATTTAAAAGGTATAAAATTTCAAAGGTATCGGGTTTATTTTATTCCAAATCATATATGATCATATATATATATGTATCTGATTTATTTATTTTATACCATATATGCCATATATGTACCCGATTTATTTATTTTATTTATTGAATATAATTTAATGTAGATTTATTTTATTTCTTTTTCTAAAAAAATTTAATATGGCGACGGATCCTTTAAAAAGATTTCATAATGAAAATTGGCATACCCCTGAGGGCAGGCTTGTCCGGGAATTTGTTTTCGGCATAAATGATGGGCTTGTAACGACTATCGGCTTTGTTGCAGGCGTTACAGGGGCATTGGTAAATACAAAAATAGTTCTTATGTCAGGTATGGCGGAAGTTGTTGCAGGCACGATATCAATGTTTTTCGGAGCTTATCTTGCAACAAAATCGCAAAATGAATTTTATATGAAAGAAATAAATAGGGAAAAAAGAGAGATAAAAGAAGATCCTGCGCATGAAGAAGAAGAAATATATGAAATATACCGCGATAAAGGTTTTACCGATGAAGAAATAAAACCTATAGTAAAAAGATTAATGTCGGATAGAAAGCTGCTTCTTAATTTTATGGTAAAAGATGAGCTTGGAATAGGAAATAATTCTCATGAAAATCCGATAAAATTAGCTTCCTATACGGGTGTTTCCTTTTTAGCGGGAGGTATCCCTCCTTTAATTCCTTATTTTTTTATAAAGAATTCAACTGTTGCCGTAATTATTTCTATTTTGTTTTCAATTTTAGTGCTTATTTTTACGGGTCTTGCAAAATCAAAAATAACAAAAACCAATCCGTTTAAAAGTGCTTTAGAAGTTGTTATTATTGGCGGTATCGCCGCTGCTATAGGGTTTATTGCAGGCAGATTTATTGCTTACGTTTGATGATGTAAATTACTGATTAATTTGTTCCTGTATATTGCATTGTAAACAGATGTAATAAGTATAAACATTGACTTTTATATAATATATAATATATTATATATTATATAAACATTAAAAAAATAATAAATAATTTAAAGGAAAAATTGAAAATGCCGGCAACCGAAAATATTAAAGAGAATGCTATAAGGAAGCTTATCCAAGAACTTATTGTCCCTGATTTAAGCGAGATTAAGAGTGAACAAAAAGTAATTAAAGAAAGGATAAATTCGCTTGAAGAAAAGATAGATTCCGTAGATAGTAAGCTTGATTATAAAATAGATGCCGTAAACGACAAAATAGATTCTCTTAAAAATGAAATAAACAGTAAAATAGATTTTCTTAACGACAAAATAGATTTAATGAATAAATATAACGAATAAATAGCAATTCATGCTATTGTTTATTTTATTATATTTAATAATATTTAATATTTTTTTGCAAATGCGCCAAATAAAATAGCTGCCGTAATTAGCATTGCCGCAACGACGGAATAAGCCGCAATATAATTATAATAGCTAAAAGCAACACCTATAATAACAGGTCCTAATATAAACCCTAAATCACTCAATGTTCTGTATATCCCGATCGCTTCTTCATAATGATTTTTATCAACGCTGTCCATTAAATATAAATTTCTTGCAGGACCTGAAAATCCTCCTCCGGCGCTTAAAAGTATAATAGAAGCAATAAAACCGTCTAAATTTTTAAATATTATAAACCATAGCATACCTGATGCCGAAATAGCAAAGGATATAACTATTGACCTTTTAATGCCTAATTTATTAATTACTCTGTCGGAGTAATATGTCAATGCAACTCCGATAAG
>JAKACI010000124.1 GCA_021821565.1 bacterium
TTCCATAAACTCATCATAAATGTTTTCTTGGATTAAAGCGCGGGACGGACATGTACAAACCTCGCCTTGATTAAAAGCAAACAACACTAAACCCTCAACTGCTTTACTAAGAAAATTGTCATTTTTTGCCATTGCGTTGTCAAAAAAGATATTAGGTGATTTACCGCCGAGCTCTAATGTGACAGGAATAATATTTTCGGATGCATACTGCATAATTAAACGACCGGTTGTAGTTTCTCCCGTAAATGCAATCTTTTTAATACCCTGATGTTTTGCAAGCGGTTTTCCTGCTTCAGGGCCTAATCCGTTTACAACATTAATAACCCCCTCTGGCAAAATATCGGCTATCATTTCCATAACACGCAGGATAGAAACGGGTGTTTGCTCTGCAGATTTCAATACAACGCAATTACCTGCCGCTAAGGCAGGCGCCAACTTCCACGCTGCCATAAGAATAGGGAAATTCCAAGGAATAATCTGTCCGACAACGCCTAAAGGCTCATGCAGCTCCATTGATACCGTATTGACGTCAAGGTCGGCAACAGTGCCGGACTCTGAGCGGATAACGCTTCCAAAATACCTGAAATGATCCGCGGCCAACGGAATATCGGCTACAAGTGTTTCTCTTATAGCCTTGCCGTTATCCCATGCTTCTATAATTGCAAGTTCCTCCAGATTTTTTTCTATTACATCCGCAATCTTAAAAAGCAGGCTGCTCTTTTCTGCAACAGAGGTTTTTCTTCCCCATGACGCCGCAGCTTTCCATGCTGCAGCAACTGCAGCATCAATGTCTTTACTATTAGACCTAGGCACTCTGGCAATTATACTGCCGTCAACAGGTGAAATGTCATCAAAATATTCTCCGTCAATCGGTTTTATCCATTTGCCGCCAATATAATTTTCATATTGGTCTTTAAATTTAGGTTTATTGTACAACATTGACAACCTCCTTTAAAATTAAATTAATTTTAGTTTAGTTTAGATATCTAAAATTTTACTTTAAAAAAAGTTAGTTTTAATCAGCATTTTATTTATTTTCATTATGCGTTTTATTCATTATAGATTGGATGATACTATGTTAATACTATATTGATAATAAATTAGTTTGCATATATATTTTGCATATATTATAATTTCAGCAGTTTGTAAAATATAGCTATTATTTATTTAGTAATTATTTATTAATACAATATATATTAATCTTATTTTAATATATATGTTTCTATTTTGCAATTATATCAAAACAATCGTTTTCTTTATCGTAATTATATACCTCCCCTGTCCCAATTATATAATACCAGCCGTATATGTTTATTTCTTTATTTAAATACTTTTCTTTTATAAATGGATAAGTAAATAAATTTTTCATTTGATGTACAATATTGAATTGTTCGGTCATCATTTCCCTTTTAACATATTTTCCAGCATCAGTATCAATATTATTTAAAACATATTCTTTTACAGGATTTGCTAATTCTAACCATCTTTTAACGTGAGGAACATTTTTAAGCTCTTCTTCTGATTTATATAGAGCGGCACAACCGCCGCAATTAGAATGTCCGCAAACCACGATGTTCTTAATATCAAGCACTTCCACGGCAAATTCTATGGCAGATGTGGTAGAAACATACTCTTGAGTTTCTCTATATGGGGGCACCATATTTGCAATATTTCTTACCATAAAAAGCTCACCTGGGAGAGTTTTTGTTATAAGGCTCGGCACAACCCTTGAATCCGAACATCCTATAAATAATGTATGAGGATTTTGTCCAGCTTCTAATTTGGCAAAAAGATTTTTATGTTTTTCATAATCCTCATTTTTGAATTTAAAAACACCGTCAAAAATATCATTCATAATAATCCTCCATGCTTATTTTAAAACTTATAATTAAAGTTTAATTAAGATACTATATAAAAGTAATTTTTGAACTTTACTTTATGATGCTCGTCAAGTTTCTGATAAGAAGCCATGCGTTGCCTCTATTAGTTATTAATAAATAAATTATAATACATTATTAAAAGTTATTTTAATTATAATAAAACATCATTTTAAAATCAAGTAAAAAATTAAAAATCTAAAAATTATTTGATATTATTTTACATTGATTGTGTCTTTAATCAAGTATTTCAAAGATATTTATAATAATAAAGATATTTATAATTTAAACAATTGATTTATAAATCAAATAATATTTTAAAAAGGATTTAAAAAATTTCTAAATGAATAATAAAACAGTAAAAATAAAAAAATAAACTCGCGTTTTGATATTTTTTTGTCAGATAAAAAGTATTTTAAAAGATTTCTTTAAAGGTATTTTTAACAAGTTCTGCGTTTACAAAAACGGCAAACTTAGAATAAGAAACGGCAAGTAAGCGATAAAAGTATTTTAAAAAATTATGTAAGAAATGATAAAAATAGCAATGTATGTTTTTGATTATTGATTTTGAACGGCATATTTATTGCGGTTTTAAGTGGTGGCGGTGCAGGGAATCGAACCCCGGACACTACGGATATGAGCCGTATGCTCTAACCGACTGAGCTACACCGCCCTCTTAAAAAAACTTATTAAATTGTTTATTGAATGGGAAAGATTGATTGTATCAGATTATACTTTAAATTACAATAATATTTTTGTTATCCTTAAAATTACCGATTGCCGATAGAGATTGTTAAATATGCTGCAATGCATTAATAACACCGGATTCCTGCTTTCGCAGAAATGACACCTAATGGGTGAAAGGATAAAATTCCTCAAAGTCATTCCCGCGCAGGCTATAAGCCAGAACTATAAATCTCTATCGGCAATTTTGGATATTATGATGCCAATTTATATATTGCAATATAGCTTTTAGGTTTTGAAAACATAGAACCAGAATTTTTAACTATTGCATTCGCTAAGTAGGTTTTTTTATTAAATTTAAATATAGAAAATCCTGCGCTATATCCCACTGTCGGTCTTATCTTCCATATCGGATAAAAACTTATTTTATTCCAGACTAAACTATAAATGGAATTTTTAGTGTAATAATTTAAATTCTTCAAGTAAGATGCCTGCTGATAGTTTTTCGTGACAACTATGCCGTCTTCTCCGTTAATATAAAACTTACTGACTTTAGCCGGAACATTGTAAATTAGACCGCCCGTAACACTTGAACTGCGAATCCCGCCAATGGAAGGAACTTGAATTTGGAGAGGCGATCCGCCATAAGTTTTTGAACCTAAATATTTAGTTTTTCCTTTTCCGTTTATAATCATTAAATTGCCTGAATTAGATAAAGCCACGAGGTATTTTTTCCCATTCCCCAAAAAATTACCATAAGCCGTGCCATAAAGAGTTATGCCCGAAAAAAATGGCAGTTTTTTTACTTTTATTAAAGTGTTATTATTTTTATTAAATCTATAAACATAGGTATCGCCGCCAAATTGACCGATGGGATAAGTATTTTGACCTATAACCGAATCTTTAAAATACCTGCCTGAAGGGATGACCGATATAGGATTTTGTCCCACTATCATTTTTTTATGTTTATTAAGTTTCATCACCCTTAAAAATAAATTATAATTTGGTGTGATTTTGACAAGTTTTCCATTGTTGTAAGCAAGTAAGTATGATATTACCATCCCGAGCTTTGTCTTTGTAAGTACTATTGCCGTTCTTTTTTTTGATATTTTATAAGAGCCGATGTATACAGGATTTGATCGGGACGACAGATTATATTGAGCAAGCTTTTTTAAACTGCCGTTTATTAAAAGGTTATACAATATGACACGGCTTCTAGTGGCAACAACCACTTGAACTCCTTTATTTAAAAATTTACCTGTGCTCAATGCTTGAATAATATAATGTTTTGTAGAAGTCCTTAAAAGTCCTTTTCTGTTTTGGCTAAATCTTTTTATATACATATTGCTTGTAACCGTCGGGGCGGAAGAAATAACAGGCGAAGAGGCTTGAAGTTCCTCCGGTTTTTGAACCTTTTCCTGAAAGGTTAGCGATACAATTTTTGCTTTAATAATTTTGGATAACCCGTTTACATCATTTATTATGAATTTTGATCCGAGAATTTGAATGGAGTGTCTATAAACTACCGTTTTTTCGGAAGGGCTGAATACATTTGTTTCAACATCAGAAACATTTCTAATTTTAATTATTCTTCCAAAAATTAAATATTTTAAATCAAAATGTTTTGAAATTTTTAAAAGATTATCGGTTGAAAAAGAGGTTATATGATTTTTTCTAATAAAATTATTTATATCAGAGTTTCTTGATACTGAAATATTACTTGACGATAAATCTGAACCCATTATAATAGGAATGCTATCTTTTATTACAAGAATATTTTTATAATGCGTAGAAATGATTTTATAGGGCAAAATGCCTATTTTAACAAAAGCATCTGCGCTTTTTATAATAAAAAATATTGACATAAAAACGGCAAATGCAAGGAGAATCACCACTCTGATTAAACTAATTGAATTTTTTTGAAAAGCTGTATTCATAATAAACCTCTTAAATTATTAATTAATTATTAATTATTAAAGATTAAAGATTAAAGATTAAAGATTAAAGATTTAAAAATATTACCTCATTATTTTATTTTTACACATTAAGGAAAAATTGTCAATTTTTTCTTTATATCGCCACCGTTAATCTTTCCTTTTATAACATAATTAATTTATATTTTATAAACATAATATTATATATATTATTATACATAATTACATAATCATACGTATACTATTCATTAATGCCTAAAATTGCCGATAGAAAATTATTTTTTAGTTTCTAGTTAGTTTCTAGATAGATGGATGAGCCGTCTAAATGCCGACGGCTTTAAAACGTACCTGCATATGCAGGAATGACTTTGCAGGTATTTAAGTTTTCACCCGACGGGTGTCATTCCCGCGAAAACGGGAATCTAATATTTATATAGCTTTAAAGCTATTTTAACAATCTCTATCGGTAATTTTGGGATTTATTAATATTTATATCAATATATTATTTACATTATTTACAAACAAAAAAAAATTCGGTAACGACCTACTCTCTCATGCAGCTGCCCGCATAATACCATCGGCGCAATAGAGCTTAACTTCCGTGTTCGGGATGGGAACGGGTGGAACCTC
>JAKACI010000125.1 GCA_021821565.1 bacterium
AAGGAAGTAATAAAATAAAAAATTGGTCTTGACAAATGGGTGCAGTATAAGCAGAGTTATTTGATTTGGAAAAAGAATACAAAAAAGAAAAGTTAAAAGAAAAGGTTTATTCTTTAACGGAAGGAAAGCAGAATTATAACGAAACAAGATTTTGTAAAAAAATAAAATCTTAAAGCAGATATTATAATGCTCAATAAAACCTCATTAGACTTAGACGGTGTTATATTCGATTACGAGAAAACTTTTCGTAAGCAAGCAGCAGAACTTGGTCTAAATATTTCAATCAAGCGTCCCGAAATATACAATATGGCGGATAGATACGAGATTACGGCGGATCAGGTATCTTTAATCAATTCAAAAATTGACTTTTCTGATATGGAAGTTTTTGACGAGGTTATAAATCTAAAGCATCATATTAAGGATATAAAATGCTTTATAACGTCAAGCCCGAAAGAAACTTTGCATTTAAGGAAATTAAACCTATTAAAAGTATTAGGCAAAGACATTCCCGTATATCACGCCGATACGAAAGAAAAACATAGAATTATTTCCGAACTTGGAATAAAATATTTCATAGACGATTATAATACTGTAATTCATTATATAGAGTTAAATTGCCCAGATTGCAACGCTTATTGGCTCAATAGGGGATACGGAGATTTTAGTCTGCCGGAGCCTGAGAATAAGATAAATAGTTTGACTGAATTTTTTAACGGGAAATTTTAATCATGAGTTCATTTAAAGACATTGCGTTTCAAATATTGAAAGAAGCCGGCAAGCCTTTACATAGCAAGGAAATTACAAAAATAGCTCTTAAAAAGGGTTGGCTTAAAACCGCAGGTAAAACACCCGAAGCCACAATGAATGCCCAGCTTGTCGTCGATGTAAATTCTAAGAAAGAAAAATCACGTTTTGTTAAAGTTGATCCTTCTGTTTTCGGTTTAAACGAAAATTTTAAAGATTTAAGCATTAAAGAAACAAAGAAGTCCGAAAATATCTATAAAATTTCAAAAGACGTTTCGACAAAACAAAAAGGCGATATAGCCGAAGCCAGAATTGCGGAACTTATAATGCTTTACGGAGATACGACATTGTCATGCTATAAACCTATTTCTGACGATGAAGGTATAGATTTAATCGTAAAAGAAAAAGGCAGTTTAAAGACGATGTATATTCAAATTAAAAGCCGTTTCGGCGATAATCCAGATAAGATTTTTACGGCTAACGTTAAAACTTCTTCTATTTCGGATAATTATTCCATGGCGGTTATTTTTTGTTTTTTCGATACTGAAGAAGGCGACTTATGGGATTATATCTGGTTTGTTCCTGCTCCGGATTTTATTAAATTAGCCAATAAACTTGATAGCGGAAAATCTCTCGGATTTGTCGCCGGACGAAAGAAGAAAGAATCGAACAAGTGGGATAATTATTTAATAGACAAAAGAAGCCTTGCCAATCAAATAATAGCTCAAATGAAAAGAGTTTAATAAATTATTTAGTCGGGTTTTTTAATGCGACCTATATATGTGCCAAACAAGATATAAAAATATTAGGACAATAAGGTCTTAATATTTTAATAAATAAAACTATGCAACTTACTAAATAAAGAGGTTAAGAATGGAAGTTGATATTAATAATATTGATTATTTTTTAAAAGCTATTGGCTTTAAAGTTAAAAATGGAACCGAAAATACATACGATAAGATTTATAAGGATAATTATGAAATAAAAATTACTATTGATAACAGTAATTTTAAAAATTCAAAAATAGATTACGGCGACAAAATAACTGTCGATAGAAAAACAATAATAAACTTTTCTCATCAAGAAAATTTCGTTGTTTTGGAATGCGTTGATAGATTGTTGACAAAAGGGTATGAACCTAAAAATATTGTACTCGAAAAGAATTTTCCATTGGGACATAAAGAAAAAGGAAACTTAGATATACAAATTCTTGATAATGAAAATAAAAGTTTCATTATGATTGAGTGTAAAACTTTTGGACAAGAATATGAAAAAGAAATAAGAAAGACGAGAAACAATGGCGGACAAATTTTTTCTTATTTTACGCAAGATAAGAGTACCCAATATTTATGTCTTTATACATCTTTATTTGAAAACAATAGCATAGTTTACAAGAACTCAATTATTAAGGTAACGGACGAAATACGAACTGCTACAAACAAACAAGAGTCTTACGAAAACTGGAAACCTCAAGTATTTGAAGAGAAAGGTATTTTTGAAGAAGGAATTAGACCTTATTTAATAGAATTTAGAGGATTAGTTAAGAAGGATTTAGAGCCATTAACCGAGAGAGATGGCGGAACTATTTTTAACTCCTTCGCAGAAATATTAAGAAGGAATGTTGTTTCGGATAAAACTAACGCCTATAATAAAATATTCAATCTTTTTTTATGCAAGATTGTTGACGAATATGAAAGAAATGATAATGAAGAATTAAAATTCCAATGGAAAGAGGGAGAAGTTAATGAAGATGTATTGTTGAGATTAAATGATTTGTATAAAAGAGGTATGGATAAATATTTAGATTTGAAAATTTCATCTGTTGATATTAAAGAGATTGCAGATTTACTTAATTCACGACAAACAGAAAATGGAAATAATGAAGAGATAAAACAATTATTTATACGGCAAAAACTTTATACTAGTAATGATTTCGCATTTAAAGAAGTTTTTGATAAAAACACGTTTGATTTAAATTGTATTGTTGTTAAAGAGGTTGTAAAGTTATTGGAAAAATATAGGATAAGATATCAAACAAAACAGCAATTTTTAGGAGATTTCTTTGAAAAATTATTGAATACCGGAATAAAACAAGAAGTAGGGCAGTTTTTTACTCCCGTACCTATTGCTCAATTTATATCTAAATCACTACCTATTTTTGAAATAATAAAAGAAAAAAATGATAAGGAGGAAATTTATATCTTACCTTATTGCATAGATTATGCGTCCGGAGCAGGACATTTCTTAACTGAAATCATGGAAGAAATAGATCATTATATCAAAGAAGAAATTAAAGATGATTTTTTTAAAAATGGAAGAGCAAAAAAAGAATTTAACTCTTACAAAGATAATTTTGATTGGGCAAAAGAACATATTTATGGAATTGAAAAAGATTATAGGTTGGCAAAAACTACAAAAATAGCTACTTTCTTAAATGGGGATGGCGACGCTACTATAATCTGTGGTGATGGACTGGATAATTTTAGCAAAAGCAAGGATTATAAAAAAGCACTAAGGGCAACGGAAGAAAAAAAGGATATAGGTAATTTTGATATTGTCATTTCTAATCCGCCTTATTCGGTAAGTGGTTTTAAAACTACAATCAATAATGGTAAGGATAGTTTTGATTTATTTGATTATTTTACAGACAAATCCAAAGAAATAGAGTGTTTGTTTATTGAAAGAACAAAACAATTATTAAAAGAACAGGGTGTCGCGGGAATTATTTTGCCTTCTTCAATTTTATCGAATACAGGAATTTATTCTAAAGCAAGAGAACTTATATTAGAAAACTTCGAAATAAAAGGTATAGTTGAGATGGGGGCAAATACCTTTATGGCTACTGGTATTAATACTATAATTCTTTTTTTAAAAAGAATTAAAAACAAAAAAGAAAATATATTGAGTCTTGTTGAGCAAGCGTTTAATGAAAAGAAAGATTTAACTATAAATAATATTGAAAAGCCAATATCTAAATTTCTGAATAAAATTTACAAAATAAGCTTTGAAGATTTCGTTTCCTTATTAGAAAAAAAACCAAATAATAAGATTAAATCGTTGGAAATATTCAGGGCATATAATGAATTATTATCTAAAAAACCAGAGATTAGAACATTAAAGGAAAGATCTGATTTTAAGGAACTAACTGATGAAGAAAAAGAGCAATTGCTGAATGAAAAATTATACGATTATATTATTAAGTCCGAAAAAGAGAAATTAATATATTTTATTTTGTCTTATGGCAAAAAAGTTGTTGTTTCGAATATTCCAAGAGATAAGAAAGGAGAGACGAAGTTTTTAGGTTATAAGTTTTCAAATAGGAGAGGTTATGAAGGTATTGATATTTTTAAACTAGGTGGAAGTTTATATAATCCAGAAAAATTAAGAGATAAATCTAAAGTAAATTATTATATTTTAGAAAACTTTTTAGATAAAGCAAATTTGGGAGTCGTTGAAGAAGCTATCCCTATTAAGATTATTGATTTACACTCCATGTTAGAATTAGATAAGGCCGATTTTGAAAAACAGATCAATCTTTATGCTAAACAGGAGATTAAATTTAAAGAAGAATTGAATATTGAAAGGTTAGGCGATAAAGTTGACATTAAAATAGGCGGAACTCCCCCAAGATCAGATATTCATTTTTTTACAGGAAACAATTTATGGCTTTCTATTGAAGAAATGAATGGGGGAGAAATATACGATACAAAAGAAAAGTTAACTAACGAAGGAATTAAAAATTCAAATTGCAAGCTAATAAAAAAAGGTACTACTTTATTAAGTTTTAAATTGAGCATAGGCAAAACTGCAATAGCAGGAAAAGATTTATATACAAATGAAGCAATCGCAGGTTTAGAAGTAAAAAAGAAATTGAGCAAAGAGGTCTTTGATAGATATTTATTTTATTTCTTTAGTTCTAATTTCTCAAAGCTTCTTTTAATGAAAAACAATAATATTTTTGGAACAAGTCTTAATAAGTCATTTTTAGAAAATATAAGAATGCCCTTTCCAAATAAAGACATTCAGGAACACATTATTTCTGAATTGTTTAAAATTGATAAAAAGAAAGATGAGTTAAATAAAAATATATTAGAGAAAAATATGGAAATTGAAAATACTTTTAAAAAAATATTCAATAAATATTCTAAAGTAAAAATTGCATCTTTGGTCGCTGAAGAAAATCTAATAAGTGGAAAAAGACCACGAGGCGGGGTTTTTAAATATGAAGAAGGAGTGATAAGTTTGGGCGGGGAAAATATTGGTTATGACGGAAAATATAATGAACCTATAAATTAAGACAGCTTTTTTAAAATTGAACTTCCGCAATTACAATAATTATAAAAATCTGTTAAAATTTATTACTATCAGCTA
>JAKACI010000126.1 GCA_021821565.1 bacterium
AAACAACTCTTCGTCATTTTTTTTGATTCATTTATCGGGTCATATATTGAATGAATTGTAATATTATTTATTTTTATACTTTTAAGACTATTTTGCCTTGTATCTAACACATTTACATTTATATTATTTAAGTTATTTATATCATCTTTTTCATCTTTTACGTTTTTATCAATATTATGATTATGATATTTTAAAAAATTTAAATTATTATTATATTTATACTTTAATTTATTTTTAATTTTTTTTTCGTCATCTTGAAAATCAATTAATAAATCAAACAACTCTTCGTCATTTTTTTTGATAATTGCAAGATTTTTTTCTAAATAATTCATTGACAATTTTCCTTATCAAATAATTTTTAATGAAATAATGACTTTATATGTTATTCTTTTTTGTATATTGTAAGGCTAAACTAAATTATCCAAAATTATAAGACCGAAATCAATAATATAAATTATATCGTCAAAAATATATTTAAAATTGCTATTATTATTGCTATTATTATTGCTATTGTAATTATGCGATTTATTCTTTAAAATATATTCAAATTCATAAATAAAATAATCAAATATTACCGAATATTCAAAATAATTTTCTTTAAAATTCATTAAAAAATTCTTAAAATTTTCCAGCTCATATTTCTTTGTTTTTTCATCTTCTATGTCATTAACTTTTTGGGCATTTTTGAAAATATCTTTAATATAATTAAAGTCTTTTTCTATTTTATTATTTATATAATGACCGTCATTGTTATAATATTTATTTTTGTCTTTGTTTTTATCTTTGTTTTTTTTATAATTATTCAAATAATTTTCTTTTTCTTTTTTTATTGATTTTATTAAATATTTTTTTTTGATATTTTTCACAGCATTTTCATAAGATATTTTATTATTTATATCAGAAACAAATAAATTTATCCAAGAATATTTTAGAATTTCTGCTATTAAATCATTTTTTTCAGGTTTTAGTTTAAAAAAACCTGCGTATGAAATAGAAAAAGATGCGTCGCATTTATAAACATTAAATTTTTTTTTATTTAACGCTTCTTTAATTAATTTTTTACATTTAAAATAGGAATTATAGTTAATTTTGTTTTTGTCATCATCGTTATCACTATTATTAATATTGTTATTGTTGTTAATATTGTCGTTATTATTATTGGCGTTATTATCATATAAAATGTATTTATTAATATCGGATTTATATTTTTCATATAATTTTATTTTAATTAAATTAAAAATATCGTCTGCTTTTATATTGTTTTTGCATGCATAATCCCTATCGCATTTAGTATGTTCTATGCAAGGATAGCAATCTTCTATCGGACTTATTGTATAAGCTCCGTTAAAATACGGTCCCGTTTCATATACATTGGCATTGCCCAAAAATATTGAAACAGAATCAAGTTCTAATGCGCTTGCTATTTGAAGAAGTCCTGTATCGGGAGATATAATCAAATCCCCTGTTTGCATTATATCAATTAATGCATTTAAATCTGTCCTGCCAGTTAAATCAATTATATTATTTATTATATTATTTGCATTATTTATGTCTAAATTACCAATATTTACATCGTTATTACTATCATTATTTTTATTATTTTGATTTATTTTAAAATAGCTTTTTATTTTATTTGCAATTTCGGTTTCTTTCTGTGTTCCGAGAAGTATAATTTCAGATTTAAAAGTTTTTAAAATTAATCCTGCAAGAGCGGCATATTCTTCAACAGACCAGTCTCTTTTTGGATTACTGGAGGCGGGAGCAAACAAAAATCTTAATTTATCGGATTTTATTTTTTGAGATTTTTCGGATTTATTATTTTTATTTGAATTTAAATCGGGTAATAATTTTTTTAATTTTAAAGAATTAAAACTGCAATTTTTAGAATAGTATTTTCCTGAGCCTATTAAGGAAAATATATCTACGATATTAATTTTATTTTGGTTTCTATATCTAACGGTATTGTAAAAAAAATTAGCGGCTTTGCTGCGGCAAATAATTTCTTTTTTTTTATCGCTTTTTCCGCAGCCTGTAAACCCATATTTATGTTCAGCTTCTATTGTATTTAAAATTAAAGAATTGATAATGTCAAAATTTAAATTTATAGCTTCATCAAAATATATTTCATCAATTTTTACATTATCTTTTACATCTTTTACATCATCGTTTATTTTCTTAACGCCAAAAAAAACGGCGTTATTTTCGCTGTATTTATGTTCGTTATTATATGTATTGCAGTATTTACCACCGTTAATGTTGAAATTATTATTAACTTTATTATAATTATTATAATTATCGTAATTTAATCGGAACAGCGCAATATTGTCTATTTCATTTATTACAATATAATTATTATAATAATATTTATAAAACTCTTTTTTTCCTATTAGTTTTATATTTTGATTAAAATTATTCTGTATATTTTTAAAATTGTCATCAGCTACTATTAATATATTGCACTGATTATTAAATTTTTCAAGCAGGTTATCAATTAACGGTTTAGTTTGAAATAAATCCCCTATTCTTCTTGTTTGCAATAAAATTATATTTTTAAACAGAGACTTTTTAAATAGAGACATGGACAAATGATTCCGAAGACATTATGGGAGCGTCACTGTTGTCTATGTTTATGCCCTGTCCAGCTTGTGTTTTTTTCTTATTTTCAATTTCTATAATTTTTACCCAGCCGTTATGTAAATTTTCTAAAATTGAAATTGCTTCATCCATTTTATAAACATCTTTTTTTAAATTAGCCGTGGTTAAATGCATAGCTACGAATATATATAATTTATCTAAATTTTTTGCTGTTTCTCCGCCTTTTTCAATATCTATTCTTGAACGCAATTCATTAATTATCGCAACAGCATTGGAAATATTAATTGATTTCCCTGCGAAATCATTTACTGATAATCTTTCCTTCGCTAATTTTATAAAATTTATCGTACCTTCATAAGCCATTAAAATAAGTTTTCCCTGGTCTGCGGTATTAACATTCATTTCATCATAAGAAGCTAATTTCTTTTCCATTTTTTCTTGCTCCATGTTTTACGTATGTTTTAATACGTATGTTTTAATACGTATGTTTTAATATTACTTAATAATATTTATTATTATAATATAAATTTTTACTGTTTAGTTTTATTAGCTTAGTTTAGCTTAGCTTAGCTTGATAAAATTTACTCATCATAAGTTGTCAACGATTAAATTTTTAACGCAATTATTTGAATATCCCGTCCTTGCCGAAAAAGTTTAGCACCGTCAACAATTATCTTCTTTAACATAATTAGATTCGCCTAAAGCAGAGTGGCGTTTGAAGGGAGCTGCCCCAACTCATTTGTCAAAGATGAGCTCGTTGATTGCATTTGTCCTATATATGATTCAAGCTGAGAAAATTCTTGAGCGTACATACCCATTTGTTCCTGAACATTCGCCTGCTGAAGTGAGATTTGATTGCTCAGATTAGTTATATCGCTGTTAA
Source organism: bacterium (assembly GCA_021821565.1). Next base: position 3,479 of record JAKACI010000126.1, read on the forward strand.
TACCGTTTGTTTTGTTTAGAATAATACCGTTTGCAGGATTAGTATAAGTATTCAGAAAATTTATCATGCCTCCCGAACCTGCAACTCCGTTTGCCGTAGGAGAACCGTCAAACATTGAACTAAAATATTGCTGCGCCTGAGACGGGTTAGATGTAAGAATTGAATCAAGCGTTGAGGAACTAAAACTTAATTTTCCGCTGCCGGAAGTATCCTGGGTTAAACCGTAAGTTGACGCAAGTCCGTTATTTCCGGTCAATCCCGGGGCTTCTTGAGCTATAAAAGACATTAAAGAACTTTTTAGATTTTGAAGAGTGGCGCTTCCGCCAAGCGGTCCCGATGATTTATTTGTAGTATTATACTGCAGCTGAGAATTAATATCGGTTATCAGCTGATTATAACTTGAAACAAAACTGCTTACGGCAGAATTTATAGAACTGTTGTTTAAAGCAACCGTAACGGAATCCGAGCCGGTCGACGCAAGGCTTAATGTAACGCCGGGTATAGCATTGCTGACCGTGTTTGTCTGGCTTTGAATATAGTCGTTGCCATAATTTATCACTGCATTTTGAGCCGCAGCCATTTGAGGATTAAATGCGTCTGATGCGAATTTGTCTCCTGCCGCTAAAGTAGTTCCGTTTGTAAGGCTGAGCTGAATGCCGCTATTAGTAGAATTGGAAGAAGTAGCGCCGTCTATATAATATGAAGTCGTTCCTGTTTCAGTTGACGGAACCGTAAAATTACCGGACTGCCCGGAAGAATTTGTCCAATCTATTGTTATTGCATTAGTTCCGACAGTGCCTCCGCTCGCTACGGAAAAATTATAGGTCTGGGTTTGCGTTCCGGTATAAGTACCTGCCGATGTAGGCAGAGTATCTCCCGAACCAAGAGTGCCTGTCGCATATGTTTGATTAATAGATGTTGAATTTAAATTTAAATTTACGGTACCCGCCGATAAATTATTAGTTATAGAAATAGCGCTATTGGTTCCGGTAGTGTTGCTGGTCAAAACCAATCTATACGGACTATTTGCGCTGCCGTCGTTAATTATAGCGGCGCTCACGCCTGCGTTGGAATTGTTAATAGCCTGAGCTAAATCGGATAATGTATATCCTGTCGTTGAATTTAAAGCCACATCCGTCGTCGTTCCGTTTACCGTTATATTAAATGTACCCGTCCCTGAACCTGCGACAGTCGTTGATGTAGAAGCAACTCCCTGGGATCCTATTTCGTTAGCCTGCGCAAGCTGATTTACGGTAAATGAGTATGTTCCCGGAAGAGCCGATGAAGAAGCAGTCGCCGTTGCAACAGACGAATTACTTGGCGTTGCGGTATAAGACTGCATCAGGCTTGGGCTTGCTAATGCCTGGGCAGCGCTATTTAAATTAGTTAAATCAGTTCCTATTGTATTCCATGCAGACAACTGAGTATTATAAACTTCGGATTCTGTTTGTAAAACGGTAATCGGCTCCGAAAGAGATGTTTGAAGCGCCGACAAAATTGTACTGTAATCTATCCCCGAAGAAGGACCCGTCCCCATAGTTATAAGACCCTGGTTAGGATATGACGATGTTTGCTGAAGACTTGATATTGACATAATATATAAACCTCTTTATTTATAATCAAATATTTATATCT
>JAKACI010000127.1 GCA_021821565.1 bacterium
TTACGGGACTGGTTCATAGCAGGTAATATTCGCCGCGATTTAGACTCTCTTAACGGTTATTGGAAAATATTGCAAGAACGGCAACCGTCGTCTTTCGGCGATGTCTCCCTTTTAAGTAAATATTTAAATGAACGCAGCCTTTTAACAATAACCATTGCGCCTTCTAATCAGTTAGTCATACCGCTTTTAAACATAAATGCGGTTATGGAACAAGGCGACAAATGGTGCATGGAAAAAAAATCTCTTACAAATTTTGTTAAAAAACGCTTGCGCAGCTGGGATAGAACAATAAAAAATAAAAAATATTCCTTTGAAGTAATGGATAAAAAGGAGCTGCATATCTTGCGCATCAGGTGTAAAAATCTTCGTTATACTGCAGAAGCATTTTTGCCGCTATGGTCAAGAAAAGATAATGCATTAATAGTGAAAACGTTAAAAAGTCTTCAAGACCTTCTCGGGCAGATTCATGACATAGATAACACCCCCGCCGTTATATCTGAAGCTTTAAACGTTCAAAATCCTTATATAACTTTTGAAGTTGGATTTCTCCGCGGTTGGCAGGCAGCCTCGCGCATTGACCGCGTATGCCTGTTAAAAAAGAAATGGGAACGATACCGCGAGGCTAAACGACCTTGGGATAGTAGTAATGCTAATTAGCTGTTTTTATTAAGTTCTAATGAAGCAAATTAATTGATTAATTAATTAATTGTCACAAAAATTTAACATAATTGTAATAAAATTGTAATAATTATTTGTTATTATATTTAATATATTATATAATATATATATACTTTAATCTTTCCGTCATAAAAATTTATTTTCTACATTGCTCCTTTCGCAGGAGAATGACTTTAAGGGGATTTATAGTTTCACTCGTCTGGCGTCATTCCTGCGAAAGCTGCAACCCTATATTGCTTATGAAATATAATTAATAGTTTCTATGAATTAATAGTATGATATTATATAGATATACAATAAATAATTATGTGTTTAAATAATATTTAATTATTAATTAATTATTATTTAATTATGACACTGGAGAAATATGAAACATTTAGCAATAATTGATATAGGAAGTAATTCCATAAGCTTACAAATTTCGGAGATTAAAGGTAAGTCGTACGATATAGTCGAAGATTATAAAGAAACGATAAGAATAGGAGACAACGTATTTAAGTCAGGTTTGTTTTCCGATGCAACCGTTAGCTCTATTATTGAAGTTCTTGAAAGAATGAAAGCATTAATGGATAAAAAAGAGCAGCCGTTCATAAGAGCAGTCGCTACTGCTCCTTTTCGCGATGCTTCAAATGCCAAAGAAGTAATAGATTTGATAAATAATAAATGCGGTATTAACATTGAAGTTATTGATGGTCTGCAAGAAGCGAAATTAGTATATCTTTTTGTTTCCGCCAACTTTCAAATGAGTAATTTAAATGCTCTTACATTGGATATAGGCGGAGGCACTACCGAATTTATTCTATCAAAAAAAGGCGAGATAGTTTTTTCAAAAAGTCTTCCTTTAGGCATAACAAAACTTACAAGGGATTTTTTTAACAACAATCCTCCAAAAAAGAATGAAATTGAAAAACTTAAAAAATATATAGATGAAACGTTAGATGAAATGCCTATTGATAAATCAATAGATACTATAATATGCACAGGCGGCACAATAAACAATATTTCTTATATCTATAACAAAAGAGACCACCTTAGCGATACCCCTATAAAATACATCGAAAGAAAATTTCTAAAATTAATGTCTAACGAGCTTAAAGGCGAAGCTTTTCAGGATAGAATTCAAATTGAAGGCATAGATCATCAAAGATTAGATATAATTCAAACAGCTGCGATAATGACAGATTTGATATTAGATAAATCTAAATGTAAGGGTTTTTTTACTATTAAGGGCGGATTAAAAAATGGGCTTACTATAGATACATTAAATAAAAAGGGGATTAAAATGCATTTTCAGGAAAATGTAGACGTCAGATTGTCACGCATTTTAGAAATAGGTTCTAAATTTTCGTTTGAAGAAGAACATGCAAAACAGGTTACTAAGCTGTCAAAAATACTTTTCTCCAAATTAAAAGATTTTTTTAAATTAGACGATGATAACTGGAAGCTTTTAGAAGCGGCTTCAATGCTTCACGATATTGGCAATTACATTTCTTACGATAAACACCATAAACATTCATATTATTTGATTACAAACTCTGATTTAATTGGATATGACGATAACGAAGCAGAAATAGTCGCAAATATTGCCAGATACCACAGAAAAAGTTTCCCTAAAAAAAGCCATGAAACTTACAATAGACTTTCAAATAAAAGCATGGGTCTAGTAAAGAAACTATCCGCAATACTCAGAATTGCAGATGCTTTAGACATCTCGCATAAATCATCGGTAGCAGATATTAATGTAAAAATTAATGACAATATAATTGAAATAATGCCTGCATCAAAAAACAATTTAGAATTAGAAATTCAAAGTTTTAACGCTAAAAAAGATTTACTTGAATCTATAACAAAAAGGCAGGTAATCATAAAATAAAAGTAAAAATTTTTGCAATAATTAACATCGGAACAAGCGCTTTTAGAATGCACATTAGTGAGTTTACAGGTAAAACAGAGAAAACTCTGGAATATCTCGTGAAGCCTCTTTCTGTTGGCAAAGATACCTTTGCGGAGGGATATATATCTCTTGAAAACGTTTATAAAGCTGCCGAAATTTTAAACGGTTTTAGCAAAAAACTTGATGAATACGATTTATGGAAAAATTATATAGCACTTTGTACAAGCGGAGTTCGTGAAGCCGCTAATAGATATTTTTTCATAGATTACATTAAAATAAATACAGGAATTGAATTAAAAATATTAGAACCGTCGGATGAAATATATATAAAATATTTGGGCGTTAAATACGCTATGCCTAAAATTGATAATTATGAAGAAAATGGTCTTTTGTTTACAAATATCTCCAGCGGAAATATATTTATAAATATCTTGAAGAAGAAAAAATTGATACTATCGGAAGCGCTTCCATACGGAAGTCTTAGGCTAACTCAAATTTTTAAAGATATTTCTGTTCAAAAACAGCATAAAGCTTATGAACAGGATATAGGCAAAATGGTATTTACGTTAAAAAACCTTTTGCCAAAGAAAACGGGTATAAAAAATATGGTGAGCTCAGGCAGTTCCATTGCAGTTTTGACGGATACCTTGAAACCGCAAAAAGACATAATAGCCAAAAAAGATTTAGTATCTGCTTATAATAAGATCAAAGAAATGAATGTTCGTGAAATAATAGATGTATTTAAATTAAGACAATCACAAATAGAAATATTAATACCTACGTTAATAACTTATTTAAAAATAATGGACTTTGCAGACGTGGGTTTTTTCTATTTTTCAAGAAATACTTTCCCGCACTCTATGTCTCTCTACTATTCTAAAACCATAAAAGATCCCGGATTATATAACAAATTTAAAAATACGCTATATTATATAGGTGAAAAATATTCATTTGATAAAAATCACGCAAAAACCGTAGTTAAATTTGCCTTAAAAATATTCAACAAATTAAAAAAAATACATTCTTTAAAATGGAAAGAGGGGCAACTTCTGGAATCAGCTTGCATTTTGCACGATATAGGATATATTATAGAGCCTAAGAATCATGAGAAGCATTCTTATAATATAATAAAATCGATTGAATTTCCCGGTTATTCTAAAGAATTCATTGAAATGATGGCGGTTATTTCTTTTTTGCATAAAGAAAAACATGACATAAATAAAGACGAAGTATCATTAAAACTCCCAATTGAAAAACGGCTTATAGTTTATAAATTATCAAGTATTTTAAGAATAGCAGACGCATTAGATGCAAGCCATAACCAATTAATATCGGATTTAGATATAAAAATTGAATCAAATGTAGTTCATATAAAAGCCAATACTAAAAAATATCCGTATCTAGAGCATCTATCATTTAACAATAAAAGCGAAATGTTTACAAGAACATTCGGTGCCGACATAACCCTTGAAACAAATTCCGATTTTAAATAAATATCCTGTTATAAATAGAGAAATCAGCTGGCTTTATTTCAACCAGAGGGTGCTGCATGAAGCATTAGACGCTAATGTCCCCCTTTTAATGAAATTGCAATTCCTTGCAATTTTTTCTTCCAATCTTGATGAATTTTACATGATAAGAGTTGCCGGAGTAAAGGAACAAATTGAAGCAGGATATCGTCCCGACGATATAGATGAAATTCCGCCTACGGAATTATTAACCAGAATCAATTTACTTTCTCAAAAGCTTATGGACGAGCAGCAAAATATATTTGCATCTTTAAAAAATATATGCAAAAAAAAAGAAATAATCTTTGTAGATAAAATAGAAGGAGAGATTTTAGAATATGCGGAAGATATATGGTTGCAAGAAATATCGCCTGCAATTTTGCCGATAACGATAGGACAGACTAATCCATTTCCATTTATATATAATAAAATATTGACTATTTTTGTAGAATTACAAAAAGGGGATTTAACTTACTATTCTATAATTACCCTTGAAAATTTAGAGAGAATATATAAGGTTCGTCTTAACAATAAGATATTTATACTCTTTGCGGAACAAATTATATTAAAATTTATCGGAAGAATATATTACGGTTATTCCATAAATAGCCATCACGTTATAAGAATTACAAGAAATGCCGATTTAACAATAGAAGAAGGCGCCGAAGACTTATTGGAGTCAATAGAACAGCAGCTTTCTAAAAGAAAAAAAGGTAATATCGTAAGAGTTGAAACAAATTCTGCCTTAAGCAATAATAGTGTAGTTTTTCTGCAAAAAAAATTAAATTTTAAAAACAAAGATATACTTTTCATAAAAGGCGGCATCCTCGATTTAAGTTTTTTAAATGATTTAAATATTGACAGACCATCTCTTACATATAAACCTTTAAAACAATATATACCTGAGGATATCCGCTTAAACTCGTCAATTTTTAAAAGAATTAAAACAAAAGATATCATTTTATACCGTCCTTATTCAAATTTTACCGTTATTACAAAACTAATTTTAAATCGGCGTTGGCATTATCA
>JAKACI010000128.1 GCA_021821565.1 bacterium
TGTCTGGGTATGTAAACGGAAACTTTTTTAAAAGGCATATTTGCAACTATAACTTTATCTTTGGCTAATTTTGAATATCCTATGGCTGTTTTAACGATATTTTTAAACAAAGCAATCTGGCTTGCAGGTCTCGGTATATATTTTGTCGTAATTTTTCCTGCTTTATTTTTTATTTTTTTATATACTCCGTTAACTAAAACAGAAACGTCAATTTTTTGAATAGTCCCCGCAGGATAAGAAATCTTTTCTATTTTTTTTGAAACGTCATAATTTGTAATTACTTTTTTTACGTTATTGCGTTTTGGCGTCATAACGGGAATAGGAACTTTTCCCGGAGGCAGGTTTGATTTTGCTCCAGGTATGCCTGACGGTTTAACCGAGCCTACGGAAGACGATTTGTAAGTTTCCTGAGATGCGATAGCGGTAGTGTTTGGATTATATGTTTCTTTAGATTCTATCTTTTTTGAAAAATTAACTTTGGCAAATACTTTTGCAACTACATTGCCGCTTCCGACAACAGGTATAAGCATATTGTTAATTTTATTTTCAAGATTATTTTCTATTTTTTTAACGTAGCTTAGCTGATAAGTGGAATAAATAAAATTTTTTCTGTGAGGTAAAGATAGTATCCTGCCGCTAGTATCAACTATAGTAATGTTTTTTGATTTAAGTCCTTGGACGGAGCTTGCGACAAGGTGCATAATGCCGGAAATTTCCTGCCTGTCAAGATGCATCCCCGAGCGCAGCTTAATTATAACCGAAGCTTTCGCGGGAATTCTGCGAGTCACAAAAATAGAACGGCGTGGCAATACTATAATAACCCTTGAATATCTGACCTGATTAAGTTCGTCGATTGTTCTTTCAAGTTCTCCCTGTAAAGCACGTTGATATTCAACATGCTGGATAAAATCAGTCATACCTATCTGATATTTGTCAAATATCGAAAATCCTACGCCTTCCTGTCGAGGCAGCCCTGCGGAAGCAAGTTTGAGCCGAGTGATGTAAACTTTATTTTTTGGAACTAAAATAGTTTTGCCCTGGTCAGAAAGTTTATATGGAATTGCGTAAGTATGCAATTTATTTATAATAGCCGATGCACTTGCCGGATTTAGATTAGAAAATAAAACACGGTATTTAGGGGCGAAGACATACATCGTCATAAAATAAATTGCAGCCAAAATCCCCATTATCAGAACTGCAAATATAATTTTGCGTTCTATTGAAAGATCAGCATAAAATTTTTTAAATTGACTTCCGAAATCTTTAAATGTAGCTGCCATTTAACTCCTTAAACCTGCATATTTATAACAGTGTTATAAGCAGTAATAATTTTATTTCTCATCTGCATCATAAGTTCAAATGAATCGTTTGCTTTTTCTACATCAATCATAGCCTGATGTATATTTGAAGATTTCCCTGAGGCTATTAATTCTGCCTGTTTATTAGCGGTTGTCTGTGCATTATTGACTCCGTTGATATAACCAGAGAGCGTATCTGAAAAGCTGCTTGCACCGTTTTCGTTCGAAATAGAAGAAGTTGCAGCAGAATTAGGATTAGTTATATCGTTAGGATTTAATTCTTTTATAGAATTAATATTTATGCTATTTATAGGGATTGTCATAATAAATCTCCAAATGTATATTTAAATTAAATTTATTATTTTTTTATTTTAATACATTAAATATATATTATTAATTATTATTTTATAAATTATTTAACCGAGTGTCAAATTTTTAACGTCAAATTATTCGTCAAATTTTTAAAGATGTTTGGGACATCGCTTTAGATTCGGCTATTACTTGAGCATCAGCCTGATAGGCTCTTGTTGCAGAAATTATATTAACCAATTCCCTGATAGACGAAATATTCGGAATCTTAACGTAGCCCGCTTTGTTTGCTAAAGGATTTGAAGGGTCGTATTTTAAAGTAAACGGATGATTTGCATTTTCTATTTTGTCAACCTCAACTCCAAAATAGTTACCGAAATTTGTAGTCTTAAATAGAGGCTCTTTTTTCACGTACGGCAAACCGTTTCCTGCATTGTCGGTATTGATATTGGCAAGGTTTGACGATATTACGTTCATTCTGATTCTTTCGGCGTTTAATCCTTCAGCTGCAATTTTTAATGAAACATTAAAACTCATATCGGTTTAACCTCATATTATATTAATTTATATTAATTTATATTAATTTATTTTAATTTATAATTTACCATTTTAAGAATATTATTTTACAATATTATTTTTATTTAAACCGTTAAATTATTAAAAAATTATTAAAGCATTTAATTAAGTTAAAGTTAAGGAGCAGTTTGCGTAATAGCATAATTCAGCATCGCAAACTTTTTAGTCAATAACCCTGCAACAGCTTGAAATCTTATGGCATTTGACGACATTTCTGCCATTTGGGAGCTTAAATTTACAGTATTGCCGTCTAATGCAGGCACAGATTGAACTTTTTGTTTTTCAACAAATGAATTTCCAAAACTTTCAGAATTATTAAGACCTAAATTTGTAAAATCTTTAGGACTGTTGGTCTTTAGCTTAAGCGAGCTGCCTGAATTAACAATATCTCGCATTACTTTTTCGAAATTAACGGTTTTTTCCTTATATCCCGGCGTATTGGCATTAGCTATATTGGAAGCTATAACATTTTGTCTTTCGCTAAGGACATTTAAACTGTCGTCTAATATATTGTATATTTTTCCAAAAAGTTCCATTTTACCTTTAATAATAATTAATAATATAGTTAGTAATAAATAGCAATAAAATAAATATTAAATTAAATATATATAAGGCATACCGTATATTTTCCAAAAAAATCTACATTTAAATACGCAAAATATATGCCATATAATTTAATAAAATAAAAGGTGTATCGTATATTTTCCAAAAAGTCTCATATTATTATAAATAAGCAAAATATATGCCATGTAATTTAATAACAGGTTATAAAGTTATTAGAACTTTCTAATTATGATAACTGAAATAATTAAAAATATAAAAATGATTACAATTTACATTGGCAGATAAACGCTTATTTTAGCACCGGCGGCAGAATTTTCCGCATTTATGTAGCCGCCATGCAATATAGCGTTATTTAAAGCTATAGATAGCCCCAAACCTGTCCCTCCACTTTTTTTTGTGGAAAAAAAAGGAGTAAATATTTTATCCATATTTTCTTTTTCAAATCCTTTGCCGTTATCCTCAAATGTTATACAAATATAATCGGTATCATTTGAATCGTTTTTTATTATTGTACTATTTATATTAATTATGCCGTTATTTTCAGGAACGGATTGGCAAGCGTTAATTATAATATTTAAAAAACTCTGCATTAATAGATTTTTATCTCCGTTAATATAAAGACCCCTGTCAATATTTTTGTCAATAGTAATATTTTTTTGTTTTATAATATATGATGCGAATAAAATTGAATTGCTGCAAATATCATACAAATTCTGTTTTGAAATATCAGGTTTTATATTTTTTGAAAATTCAAGCAGATTAGTAATTGTCGTGTTCATATTTTTGACGGCAGAAATTATATAGGAAATAATTTCCTTATGTTTTTCGTCTTTCAATTCGGTAGATAAAATAGATGCGAATAATTCTACAGAGCCTAAAGGATTTCTTATTTCGTGAGCTATTTTCGCAGACATTTCTCCTATTTCGGCAAGTTTTTTTGTTTTTTTAATTTCTTCTACATTTTGAAAAATAAATATTCTGCCTGAAAATTTTTTATTTTTTCCGTATAAAATTTTAACATAGGCAAAGATAGGAATGGATTTGTTTTTTGAAATAGCCATTATTTTTTCAATCGGATTAAAGATAGGTTTTATAAAATCCTCAAGCGTTGCTTTTTCGAAAAAGATGTATAAAAATTCATTTATATCCCTGTTCAAATATTTAATTAAATTATTTTGGGAAATAAGCGCCGTTAAATATTTATTTATAAATGTTATTTTATTTAATTCGTCGGTAATTATAACACCTAAAGGCATGCTTTCCAAAACTGCGTTTAAATTTTCTTTTAAGTCTATCGTTTTTTCTTCTAAGCTGTTGTAATACTTGGAAAGCTTGGCGGAAGCAAGTTCAAAAGATTTAAAAGCTTTTTCTAAAGATTCTTTGTCAGGATTAATAATGAACGGTTCTAAAATAATCTCTGGATTAACATCCAGTTTAATATCAGCTCTGCCGTTAAAATCATTATCATTAATGCTAATTTTATTATTTTTATCGGTAATCATAATCAACTGTATTATTTACTAAATTATTATTATATTTAAGTTATAGTATTAAGTTATATTATTTATTGCTAATTATGCAATTTTTTTAATGTGCTTAGGTGTTTCCCAATTTGTTTTTCTAAGATATTATATCATAATTTATATTTATATTTATATTGTTATATATTGTATAATTATATTATATTGATTATGTTAAATCTGATAATTTTCATTAGCGGAGTATAGTATTAAATGCTTAAAGAAAAAATAATGATTGTTGACGATGATTCTTATATGCGTTCTGCATTAAGTCTCGGTCTTTCTAAATTAAACAGAAAAGGGGAAATTTTTTCCTCTGCCGAAGATGCGCTAAGTTATATAAATAAAAATAGCAATGACTTTTTTTTGATAATTTCGGATTTAAATCTGTCGGGAATGGACGGAGTAAGCTTTTTAAATGAAATAAAAAAAATAAAGGACTTTGAAAATACGCCTTTTGTTATTATTACAGCATACGGAACTATAGAAAGCGCAATAATAGCCATAAAAAACGGAGCTGCAGATTATCTTTTAAAGCCGTTCAGCATATCGGATCTTGAAAACACGATAAAAAATATAGAAAAAATTATATATGAAAAGAGCAGCATAAACTTCATAAAAAATAGCGCTGCGAGTATAGACGATGCATATTATGCAGATACTAATAAAAATAGCAGCGAAAACAATGGCAACAATGGCAACAATAATATAAACGTCTGTTTAGATAATAATATTAAAAATTCAATAGATTTTTATCTCCGTTAATATAAAGA
>JAKACI010000129.1 GCA_021821565.1 bacterium
GACGGCTTTAAAGCGTACCCGCTTTCGCAGGAATGACTTTTAGAGGATTTAATTTTAACCCGACGGGTGTCATTCCCGCGAAAGCGGGAATCCAGTCTTTATTATATATTGAAGCAACTTTAATAGTTTCTAACGGTGATTTAAGGTTATCATAATATAAAAAAGTATCCGACACTAGTGTTCCGCAAATAAATAATTATTAATAAGACAATCTGCAGCTGCGGAAAATAAATAAATCAGATACTTATATTATGTTCCTTCTTGCCAGGAACGCAAATATTTAGCCTGTTCATCAGTTAAGGTATCAATATTTATTCCTAAAGATTTAAGTTTTAAAGAAGCTATTCTTTCGTCAATTTCTCTAGGTACGCCGTAAACTTTAGGCATCATATTATTACTGTATAATGCAAATTCGGCAGAAAGCGCCTGAACGGAAAAACTCATATCCATGACACTGGCAGGATGTCCATGAGCGCTGGCAAGGTTAATAAGTCTGCCCTCGGCCAGCACATATAATTTTCTCCCGTCTTTCATAGCAAATTCGTCAACATAGTCCTTGACACTCTTAACAGATTTAGCCATTTTTTTTAATTTTTTGATATTAATTTCAACATCAAAATGTCCTGAATTTGAAATAATAGCCCCATCTTTCATAACTTCAAAATGGTCTTCGTCTATAACATTTATATCACCCGTGACGGTACAAAAAATATCGCCTATTTGAGCAGCTTCAACACCTTTCATAACTCTAAAACCTTCCATAACGGCTTCTAATGCCTTAATAGGATCAACTTCAGTGACTATAACGTTAGACCCTATTCCTCTAGCTCTCATTGCAAGTCCTTTTCCGCACCATCCGTAACCGCAAACAACAAAATTTTTACCTGCAAGAAGCATATCCGTAGCTCTTATAATACCATCTATCGTGGATTGCCCCGTTCCGTACCTGTTATCAAATAAATGCTTTGTATCGGCATCATTAACGGCAATAACCGGAATCTTTAACTCGCCTGCAGACTCCATAGAGCGCAGTCTTATAACGCCGGTAGTAGTTTCTTCCATTGAAGCTTTAATACTTTTTATTAGATTTTTATGTTTTTTATGTATTGTAGATATTAAATCGGCTCCGTCGTCTAAAGTAAAATTAGGTTCATATTTTAACACGCTTTCTATGTGGCTATAATAAGTTTCGGAATCTTCGCCTTTTATAGCATACACGTCTATTCCGAAATCTTTAACTAATGAAGCGGCAACATCATCTTGAGTAGAAAGCGGATTTGATGCGCATAATACGACTTCCGCTCCGCCTTCTTTGAGAGTTCTGGCAAGATTAGCGGTCTCGGCGGTTACATGAAGGCACAATCCTGCTTTTTTGCCTTTAAAAGGTTTTTTTTCAGAAAATTGCTCTTTTATAAGAGACAAAACAGGCATATCGTGTTCTGCCCACAGTATTCTCTCTTTGCCTTGTTTTGCAAGTTTTATATCCTTTACGTCAGCCAAAATATAACCTCCTTATAATTTTATAGCTTAATGAAATACTTAATGAAATGTGAAATGTAAAATTATATATTAAATGAAACGGACAATAATATGAAGTAATTTTTAAAACTAAATCTGCTATGCTTATACCGAAACCATAGATTTATTTAATTCATTAGCTGTTTCTTTAAGTTCGCCGATTTTTATCGTCTGTTCCCAAGTAAAACCGTCTTCCATTCTTCCAAAATGTCCATAATTAGATGTTCCGGCATAAATAGGCTTCAGCAAATCAAGGGTTTTAACAATAGTGTAAGGTCTTAGATTAAAAACACCGCTTACGGCTTTAGAAATTACTTCGTCATTATATATGCCTGTTCCGAAAGTATTAGCCATTACAGAAACAGGGTCTGCAACTCCGATCGCATAAGCAATCTGAACTTCGCATTTTTTTGCAAGACCCGACGCAACAATATTCTTGGCAATAAATCTTGCCATATACGAGCCGCTTCTGTCAACCTTTGACGGATCTTTGCCTGAAAAAGCTCCTCCTCCGTGTCTTCCCATTCCACCATAGGTGTCAACAATTATTTTTCTTCCCGTAAGTCCCGTATCTCCGTTTGGACCGCCTATAACAAATCTTCCCGTCGGGTTAATAAAAAATTTTGTATTCTTATTTATAAGTTCGGCAGGAATAACTTTTTTTATCACTTCGTCTATAACCGCATCCGTGAGACGTTCTTGAGAAACATCCTCAGAATGCTGCGTGGATACAACTATTGAAGTTATCTCTACGGGATGAGATTTTTCATATCTTACCGAAACTTGCGATTTGCCGTCTGGTCTGATAAAATCTAATGATTTATTTTTTCTGACTTCCGCAAGTCTTTTTGTAAGTTTATGTGCATAATATATAGGCATAGGCATAAATTCAGCGGTTTCCGAAGTGGCGTATCCAAACATAAGACCCTGATCTCCTGCGCCCTGGTCTTCTTCTTTTTCCCTTTCAACGCCCATTCTTATATCTGCGGACTGAGAACCCACCGCAACAATAATTCCGCAGCTTTTGTAATCAAAACCAATATGAGAATCATCGTAGCCTATGTCTTGTATCGTTTTTCTGATTATTTCCTGATAATTAACTGAAGCATTTGATTTAACTTCGCCTGCAACAGCCACTAAACCTGTTGTAACCATAGTTTCCATTGCAACTTTAGAATTTTTATCTTGGGCTATAAAGTTATCAAGAAGAGAATCCGATATCTTATCGCATATTTTATCGGGATGCCCTTCCGTTACAGATTCTGAAGTAAAAATATAATTTCCGCTTTTATGGTCCATTTTTACGCCTCCGGATATGCATAATTTAATTATAATGCATACTATCAATTATTTATGATTTATACTATTTGATACTTTATCATAATACAAAATTAAATTATTTTCAAGTTTAATTACTGCAAATCTTTAAGGTAAATTATTAAATTTTGTCTATATCCCTATGAAAATACGATATATTATACGCCTCATTTTCCTCGGAAAGCATACTTTTTAATTCATTTACCATAAAAACAGACCTGTGAACACCGCCTGTACATCCTACCGCTGCCGTAAAATACGACTTATTTTCTTTTTTATATAGAGGAAGATAAAATACTAAAAAATCATATATATATTTTAAAAATATATTAGTTTCCTCAAACTGACGGAGATATGAAGCCACATTCTCATATAATCCCGTAAAATCTTTCAAACCGGGTATAAAAAAAGGATTAGGCAAAAATCTTGCATCGAATAAGGTATCTGACTCTAGCGGTATGCCGAATTTGAACCCGAAAGATATTATTCTGACGCTAAAAATATGGTTAATGCCGATATGGTCAATATGCGGTAAAATTATTGAATTTAATTCATGTATGGGTATATCGGAGGTATCTATTATAACATCTGAAAGTTTTTTGATATTTTCTAAGAGCAACCTCTCCTTTTTAATAGATTCATGGATGCTTTTTTCCTCGAAAAGAGGGTGCTTTCTTCTGCTTTCTGAATATCTTTTTACAACTGCATCATCGCGGGCATCGAAAAAAATAAATTTAAAAAAATTTGATTTATCTTTCAAAAATCTTATATATTCTTCTAATCCGGAAAGAAAGTTTTTTTCTCTGATATCTACGACAAAAAGGATATTTTTTATTCTTGCGGCAAACACGACTTCCAAAAATTTAGGAAGAAGCAACACGGGCATATTGTCTACGCAAAAAAACCCTTTATCTTCTAAAATTTTCAAAGCCGAAGATTTGCCTGAACCTGAAATACCGCTAATCAAAACAATATTAAAATAACTCTTTGAATCTTCTGCCATAACTGCATATATATAAAAAAATAAAATTAAAATTTAGATGATATTAATTAATATTATGCCGATGATATTAATTTAACTGCACATATCACATATAAAAAATTTCATAATAAAACTTGTATAGTCTAATTTATTAATTATTATATTTGGTTAATACGTTAATACAATATAATAATTTTAAAATATGATTTGCATACAACTTATTTTTATTATTTTATTATTACTTAAGAATTAATTTCTATCATCGCGTATTCCCCGTTATTTTTTACATAAAGCACGGATTTTTTTAATGATCCTTTATTTTTAAAAATTATAAAATTTTCGTTTTTTTTATTTAATTTATTTATAGCCTCATTTAAATCCATCCGTTGTATTTCATAATTGCTTATTATATCTACATCGGGGATTGACATTTCCTCTGTAAATATATCTATTGGTTCGCTATCTTGAAATTTTTCCCGTGTTTTTTCCTTATGTTTCTTTATTTGAGCTTCTACTTTATCCGTCAAAAGATCTATTGCCGCATATATATCGGGAGATTCTTCCTGCGCATTTATTGTAATATTTTTAGCCACTAACTTAATTGACGCAACGCCCGATTCCTTGTGCTGGATTCTTTCCATACTTAATATCACGTGTGCTTCTATAATATTGCTTAAATACTTCTCAATCTTCGAAATTTTAGTTTCGGCATATTTTTTTATAGCTTCCGTCGGTTCAAGATGTTTAAACGTGACGACAATATCCATATGTTTGATCTCCTTTAATTTAAATTTAACTTAGTAATCAATCCAGCCCTACAAACCGTTTTTACAGCTTATTTAATCGTTCGACTTTCATTATTTCCTTACACAATTACATAAACTGACTTCCAAGCTTAAAAATTTAAAAAATAAATTTATAAATATTCTTATAAAATATTTTTCGCTTTATATAAATTTTTTAAAAATAATTTGCATATGCAAATTATTTTATCAAATTATAATTATCGTCATCTTACTTATCTAATTGTATCTATCTACATAACATAGTTTCTATATGACATAGTTTTTATATGACATAGTTTTTTCTCTTAGCCGAAGAAGGTATATTTAAAATTTCTCTGTATTTTGCAATAGTCCTTCTTGCTATTATAATATTTTCCGTCTTTAATAAATTTACTATATCATTATCTGAATAGATTTTACCATATTTTTTTTCA
>JAKACI010000130.1 GCA_021821565.1 bacterium
TATTAAAAATGGCATAAAAAAAGCGGCGGTTATAGAAGATAAAGATATATATTTGCTTAAAAATGCCATTACAATAAAAATAAATAATGCCATTACGACAGCTTCGGGCGATATTGCTAAAAATACGCCGAGAGCAGATGCAACTCCTTTGCCGCCTTTAAATTTTATATAAACTGAATAGCAATGTCCTATTACAGGGGCAATCATAATAATAGACAGTATTGCAAAAGAAAAATGAAAATACCTGTAATCTTTAAAAGCGATAAAAACAGGCAAAAATCCTTTTAAGGCATCTATTATTAAAGTTATTATGCCGTATTTTTTCCCTATTACTCTTGTTACGTTTGTAGCGCCAAGATTGCCGCTCCCTATTTCGGAAAGGTTAATGCCCCCTGCTAAGCGGACAATTATAGCAGATGTAGGAAAACTTCCAAGAAGATAAGCGAATAGAATATAAATAATGCCGATGATTGTATAGTTCATTGTTAATTTAATGTTTTATTTTGTTTTATTTTAATGAATAATTTTATTTTTAAGAAAGTATAAAATAAACTTTTAAATTTTAGTATAATATTATACATTATATATAATTCATAATATATCATTTTTTATAACCTAAATCACGATTTAGAAATTATTTAACCCAACTTCACCATAATTACGAGCAACATGTTGATATCGCTGTATTTATGGGGGCAAAAATGTCTATGGGACTATAAAATAAAAAATAAAATGTAATAATATCAATGGGTTATAATTTTAGAATAATAAAAGTGGTGAAGTTGAATTAAAGTATTCCAATGCTAAATCTAAATAATGCTGGATTCCTGCTTTCGCCGGAATGACATACGAAAAAAAATGTGAAATTAGGAGGTTAAATCTTGAATATTCTTATAGGAACGGGAAATAAACATAAATTCCAAGAAATTTCTATAATTATGAAAGATATGAAAGATATGAATCTTGTATATGCCGATAATATATTTGGCATTACGGACATTATAGAAGACGGAAAAACATATCAGGAAAATGCTTTGATAAAAGCGGAAGCCTATTACAACCTTTTATTAAATAAAGGGTATTTAAATTCTAATCGCAATTTAAATTTTGACAAAAAAAATAAAATTAATAACAATCATAGCAGCATTAATAATCAAGAAAATATTAATATTGATTATATCGTGGCAGAGGATACCGGTCTGGAAGTAAAATGCTTAAATAATGAACCCGGACTGTATACTGCGAGATACTCAAAAATAAATAATATTAATAATTTTAAAGATATAAATAATATTAATAATTATTATGAAAATAAAAATAATGATGAAAAAGAAGCTGCTGTCAATTTCAAAAATAGCAATGCAAATAATGCAAATATAGATATAGATAACATTGATAAACTTTTAAATAATATGAAGTATAAAAAAGATTGCTCACAAGACAGAGAAGCAAGGTTTACATGCTGGGCTTGCGTTTATAGCGTAAGTAATAAAGAATACAAATTTTTTCATGGTGAGCTTAACGGTTTTATTACAGAAACATTAGCCGGTACAGAGGGTTTTGGCTATGATCCTGTATTTTATGCCTCTGAATTTAGCAAAACACTTGCAGAACTAGGCGAGGAAATAAAAAATAAAATATCTCATAGAGCAAAAGCTTTCAAGAAAGTTATAGATTTCATATCAAGTAAAAGCTGAAATCTATACTTACTGTCATGAATTGTTGTCGCAGTATATCAATATACTTTATAAATCATAGAGCTTAAAGCACTTAATCCGTTATTAATTTTTAATGTAGCCTGGTAAACATAAACTCCAGGTTTTGTAGCAGGCGGAATTTTTACGTCAAGTTTGGTTTTATAGACGCCTTCCCTATCAATGTGAGTTTTAGAAGTATGGCTATAATAAATTTTACCGTTTAAACCTTCTAATATCCTGTTTTCTACAATAGAAGCATTCTGTATACTTTTTCTGGTTCCAAGAACATTGTAATTCATTATTAAACTTATATTATTTCCGGGTTTAATTTTTTTCTGGCTGATTGATATTTTTAAATTTGAAACTAAAACTCCTTTTATTTGTTTAAAATTAAATTTAAAATTGCTGGATGGGTCATATATAGCCTCATTGCTGGCTAATTGGTATGGAAGATTAAGCATAGACAATCCTCTTATATTCCCTTCTCTTGTGACGACATATTTTCCGGTTGCATAGCCTACGCCATAACCTATAGATATGCCTGCCGCAGTTCCAATAATCGCTCCGATAGGACCTCCTGTTAAGGCGCCTATAATAAATCCCGTACCGCCGCCGAAAATAGCGCCTGTTGTTCCGCTGGCTGCAGTAGATCTTGATGTTGCACATCCGCTTAAAGAAGATGAAACAATAAAAATTGATAAAACTAATATTAAAATTAGAGATAATTTTTTTTTTAAAATATTTTTTTTAAAATTCATCTATATGCCCTCGCATTACAAATATTTTATATTATAATATATATAATAATTTATAAAATGTTAAAATGCAAGACCTTAATAACACAAAAATTCTTCCATAGAAATTTATTTTCTAGATGAGATGAGCCGTCTAAATGCCGACGGCTTTAAAGCGTACCTGCCAACGCGGGAATGACTTAGATTAGAGAGTATTCATAGTTTCTCCCTCTATATGCTGAAAGCAGGCAGTGTTTCATAGCCGTCGGCATTTAGACGGCTCATTCGGTATTGCTTATCATTGAAATATCATTGATAGTTTCTGTATTGATATTAATTAATAATAAATGTAAATTAGCCTCGTTGCTTATCATTGAAATATCATTGATAGTTTCTATGGAAGAATTAAAGTAACAAACCTTAACCCAACTTCACCATAATTACCAGCAACATATTGATATTGCTATATTTATGGGGGCAATAAAAATGTCTATGGGAACTACAAAATAAAAAATAAAATGTAATAATATCAACGGGTTATAATTTTAGAATAATAAAAGTGGTGAAGTTGAGTTAATAATTCCCAAAATTGCCAGCGGGGATTATTAAATATACAGTAATACTAATATGTTAAGAACTAATGTTTAAATTTTCATACTTATGATAAAATAAAAATTATGAAAAAAAATAGCAAAGAAAATAATTTTGCATTATTAAAAATAGTCGGATTAGCTTACAACGGTTTTGGCATAGGCAAATTTCTAAAATCAGGGGAATCCGATAAAATAACATTTGTTGACTATGCCTGCACTGACGATTTGTTAAGAGTTAAAATCTATGAAGAACATAAACGTTATAATTTTGGAAAAATTGATGCAATAATTGCCCCTTCGCCTATTAGAATAAAACCTGTCTGTCCGCATTTTGCAATATGCGGAGGATGCAATTATCTTAATATTCCTTATGATTATGAGATTTATTGGAAGAAAATAATTTTTGAAAATGAATTTAAAAAAATGCGGTCATCTATTAATAAATCTGAAAATGAGAACAAAAAACAAGAAAACTATAATAATCATAAAAATTATGCAAATCAAAATCATGAAAACATTTATTACAATGAAAACATTAAATTTTCTAAATATTTAACTGAAAGCTTGCAGAAAAGTTTAACGGAAAAAATAGATATAATAAAATCAGATGATTTTTTACATTACAGACAAAAAATAAGTTTAAAAGTTTATTCAGATGAATCAATAGGTTTTTTTAAAAAAAATTCTCATTATGTTGTAGATGTTGATTATTGTTATCTTGCAAGCAATGAGATAAATATAATGATAAAAAAAATTAGAAATTTTTTTCTTAAAAATAATCAACATCTATTAAAAAAAGTTAAATCTATAATATTGACTTATACGGGAATTGAAAATGCAATTTTCCAGTTGAAAGAAGAATTGTCGGACAAAGAAAAAAAATTACTATTAAATTTAGATATAAATAAAATTTATATAGAATTTAACAAAATTATTAATGGGAGTCTTAATAATACTACTAATAAAAATACCGATACCGATAAAGATTATTTTTCAATTAACGAAGTCAAATTTGCTTATGAAGTTTTGTCGTTTATACAGGTAAATAAAAAACAAAATGAATATTTGATAAATTTTATAGTTGATTATTTAGTTGATTATTTAAAAACTTATAACAATAATTATAAAAATAATAAAAATGATTATAAATTTGAAAGCGTCCTTGATTTATATTGCGGGTACGGAAATATAACTTTTTTTACAATACCTTTTACGTCAAATGTTACGGGAGTGGAATTTAATCCTTACTCTATTGAACTTGCAAATAAAAATATAATTTTAAATAATGATCTAATTAAATATTGCAAGTCAAACAGACAGGAAAAAAAATTAAACATCTCATTTATAAATGAAAATGTAGAAGACCTTTTAAGAAATTCAGTGAAAAATAATTCAATTTATGATTTAATAATAATAGACCCGCCCAGAGCAGGCATTAAAGGTTTAGTTCCGTATATAATTAAATTAAATCCTGAAGTAGTTATTTATGTTTCATGCGACCCCTTAACATTGTTAAGAGATTTAAAAGTATTTATGCAGGGGGGTTATTTTATAGATGATATAAAGTTGATAGATATGTTTCCGCGTACTTACCATATGGAAACGTTAGTATTTTTAAATAAAAAGATAGACAGAAAATAGATGTATTAATAAAATAAATAAATAATTAATTCAGATAAATAAATAATTGGGCAGTATAGTATAAATAGTATAAATAGGTAGGAAGATGGAGATAAATAAATAAATTATTTAACTATTTATTTAAATAAAATAACAAATAAAACGATGGTTTAGCCAAAATATGGAGGCATAAAATTATTTAAAATCTTTTTTATTTTTAATTTTATTTCAAAGATTTTATAGTTTAATTTTATGGATATTTGATGAAAATACTTGTTACAGGCGGAGCGGGATTTATCGGCAGTCATGTTGCCGATATGCTTATAGCGCCTCCTGTTGATGAAAAT
>JAKACI010000131.1 GCA_021821565.1 bacterium
TTAAAGCTTTTGAGGTTTTTACTTTATCGTTTGAATTTTTTAAAAGAGTTTTTAATATAATTAAATTTTCGGCATCTTCAAGATGCATATTAAACGGAATTTTTATGGAGTTTTCTTCTCCGCCGTTTATTATATTATCGTCATATTCTTCGTTTTTATCATTTTTATTATCAGATAAATTATTCTTATATTTTAAATCATTTAAATAAGCAGGTAAAATAGCATCATTAATAATGTCGTCATTTGCAGAAATTGCAACCATAAATTCAATTATATTTTTAAGTTCTCTTATATTTCCGGGATAATTATAATCTAACAAGATGTTTAAAACTTTTTCATTTACGCCTTTAATATTTTTCCCCATTTCTTTAGAAAAATCTTCCGTAAATTTATTAACAAGCAAAGGTATATCTTCTTTTCTTTCACGGAGAGGAATAATTTTCAAATTTATTACATTAAGTCTGTAGTATAAATCTTGTCTGAACTCTCCTCTTTTAACTTTATCGGCTATATCCTGGGATGCGGCTATTATTCTTATATCAACTTTAATTGTCTTATTGCCGCCTACACGTTCAAATTCTTTTTCTTGAAGAACCCTTAAAATTTTTGCCTGAGTCTTAAGAGGAATTTCGCCTATTTCATCTAAAAAAATTGTTCCTCCGTCAGAAACCTCAAATCTGCCTTTATGAAGAGAATCAGCGCCGGTAAATGATCCTTTTTCATGTCCGAAAAGTTCGCTTTCTAAAATAGTTTCAGAAAGCGCTGCGCAATTTAATTTTATAAACGGTTTATTTTTTCTTTCGCTGCTATTAACGATAATGTTTGCTAGTAGTTCTTTACCTGTTCCCGATTCTCCTTCTATCAATACGGTAGAATTTGTATTAGATACTGCAATAGCGATATTTATAATTTCTATCATTTTTTTTGATTTAGTGATTAAATTCCCAAAACTAAATTTATCTTCAAGCCGTATTTTTAATTCATTTATCTCGCTTAATAAATTGCGTTTAGAAACAATTCTTTTTAATATAATGTCTAATTCTTCAAGATTAATAGGCTTTGTTATGTAGTCGTAAGCTCCTGATTTAATTGCCTCAACAGCTGTTTTAACAGAGCTGAAACCTGTCGTAATCAATACGTCTACATCAAAATTTTTTAATTTTACTATTTTAAGGATTTCAATGCCGGAACCGTCGGGTAATTTAAGATCGGTTATTATTACATCTATAAAATTAATTTTTTTGCTGTCGTCTAAGATTTTAACTGCTGATTTAAAATCTTTAGCTTCGGTGATATTATGTCCTTCCGCTCCAAGATAATTTGAAAGCGCAAAAAGTGATGCTTCATTATCTTCAACTAAAAGTATATTCAATATTGAACTCATTTATATTAATTAAGAACACAGCTCAAAATAATGGATACTTTAGTTCCTTTATCCTGCTGCGAATCAATGTCAATAGAAAACCCATGCGAATCAATAACTTTTTTAACAAATGCAAGACCTAATCCTGTACCGTTTTCTCTTGTCGTAAAAAAAGGTTCAAATATTTTTTTTAAATTATTTTTACTGACTCCTATTCCTTTATCTTCAATTACTATCATTGCTTTAGAAAAATAATAAGATGAATATATATAAACGGAACCGGGCATACCGTTATAAGAATTAATTGAATTTGATACTAAATTCAGAAAAACCTGTTTCATAAGAGACGGATCCATTTTTACTATAATTTGTTCATCTATATTTAAATTAATATCAATATTATTATTAAAATAATTTAAATCAATATCGTTTATACATTCACGAATTAGTGAATCTAAACAGACATATTCACAATCAGGTTTAAAAGATTTAGAAAATTTTATTATATTTTCCATTGTTAAATTTATTTTATCAGTTTCAGATTCAATCATGCTGCCAATCTTGACAAAGGCAGACTTAGCTTCCGATGTGTTTTTAAAATTATCTGCAATATTATTATTATTGTTATTATTAATATTATTAATATCTTTACCTGAATAAAATTCTAAATTGTTCAATTTAGAATTTAACAATTTAGAATTAAGAGATAATGCATTTATATTGTTTTTAATTTCATGGAAAATAAGAGAAGGCACCTCAAGAGCGTTTTTTTCAATTGAACTCAAACTTAGTTCTAAATTATCCTGCTTAATTATTAGCTTGTAAAAATATAAAAACATTAATGATACTATAACAAAAGATAGTACTGCGGCAATTACAAAAAAAGTAAAAAAATTGCTATGCTGGAAGCTGCCGAAAATATAAGGAGAAAATCCGCCGCCGTATAAATTATTACCGTTATTATAATTATAATATACGGCAGATGACGGATTCAGCGAATACATCGAATTTTTTTGAGTATCTGCAAAATTAAAAATTGAATAAACCGAATATGAAAGAAAACTGATAATTAAAAATAGACACGAGGTTAAAACACCGAGAACCGAAATCTTAAAATTTTTTTTCTTTGATAAAGAATTTATAACACCGTAGATACGGCTGCCAGATAATAAATTTTCTTTCAAAAAAAGTTTATTCGGTTTTAACTTTAATTTTAACATAGCTCAACTCAATTATCCTTTGTTCTTAATCCTGCAATAGAACTTTATATACTGGATTCCCGCTTTCGCGGGAATGACTTTGCAAGGTTTTATCATTTCACTTTTTGGTTGTCATTCCTGCGCAGGCAGGAATCCAGAGCTATTTAACATTAGAACTTATAAATAGTTTCTAATACATGATTAAGGGTTGTTATTATCATTTATTTAAATTATATTATAATTTTTATATTATAGAACAACATAATTACATAAAATAAAAAAATATAGCAAATATAACTATTAATTTAATATAATTTAATTTAATACAATTATAATACAATTTAATATAATTTAATATAATTATAATACAATTTTTTTAAAAAATAAAGCTTTTCGGCTTAAAAATATAATATTTACTTAAAAACTTTTAGCTTTTGGGATTGAAATATAAATTCTGTAAATTCTATATC
The DNA here is from genome assembly GCA_021821565.1 of bacterium. The sequence continues at coordinate 3,033 of JAKACI010000131.1, forward strand.
TTCTTTTATTTTCTCCTGCAAAGCGTTAACCGAATTAAATTTAATTTCATCTCTTAATCTTTCAATAAAATAAACCTCAATTTCGTTATCATAAATATCACTTGCAAAATTAAATATAAGGGATTCTATTCTGCGCAAATCATCATTAAAAGTAGGGTTTGAACCAATATTGGTAATGGCTTTATAGTTTACGCCGTTAATTTTAACATATGATGCATACACTCCGTCTTTAGGAAATAACTCTTCCTCTGGTATGATATTTGCCGTGGGAAAACCTATTGATTTGCCTCTATCGCTGCCTTTCACAACTTTTCCATGGACAGAATAATATCTTCCGAGATATGTTTTAACTTTGGAAATTTCTCCTTTAAGTATTAATTGCCTGATAAGAGTACTGGATATAATATTATCTCCTATTTTTACGGGACTTACAACCGACAGTTCAAAACCAAATTCTTTAGAATACCTGTTAAGCATCGCAATGTCTCCTGTTTTACCGATTCCAAAACTAAAATCTTCTCCTATAATTATTTTTAAAGGTTTAAACTTTTCATATATAATTTTTCTAACAAAAGTTTCCGGCGGCATTTTTGCAAATTCAATATTGAAAGAAATATATATTAAATAATCAATGCCTAATTTTGCAATTAATTCAATTTTTTTTTCAAAAGTAGTGATTAAATGAATTTTTCTTTCGGGTCTCAATGTTTTCATAGGATGAGGATGAAAAGTAAGCACGATAGACTTTGAATTTAATTTTTCGGCCGATTCTTTAGTGAGTTCCATTAATTTGGCATGACCTAAATGGATTCCGTCAAAACTTCCGATAGTCAAAACAGAATTTTGAAAATTGAAATTTAAATCATTAATATTATATATTTTCATAATAATAAAATAATAAAAGATTTTAAAAAATATAAATACTGTTATGTTTATAGTATTCTTCTTTTTTATTTATTTTGATAAAAGATTTTATGATTTCTTGCTTTATATCAATGTTATATAATTCATTATATTCATCTATTTCATTTATAGCTGTATTTATTTTAAAGCTTTTTAATAATACTATTTATTATTTTTTAGTAATATTTTATATATATATTTCATTTTAACCCTTTTAGCAGCAATACAAGTAAATACAGCATACCTATAATCCAGCCGATAGTTCCCATTGTTTCCATCCACCCCATTGTTGCCGAGCTTCCTAACAACATTAGAATAGTAGAAGAAATTATTAGAGCAACAAGCAAAAGTCCAAGTACAAGCCGTTTACTCGCTTTTTCAATTGCATTAACGAGTCCTTCAAGACCTTTATGAATAAATTCTATCGAAAAATTATCTTCAGACATTTTACGTAATATTTTTTCGCCTTTTTTTGGAAAATCAGCTATAAAATCACCGTAATCTTTTAATTTTTCAAAAAATGATTCTTTTATAGACTTAACTTTTTCTTTATTTGACATTTTTCCTTCTGCGAAATCATAAAGATTTAATATGCTAAATGTAAAATCAGGATTTAATATTTTAGCAATAGATTCAATTGAAAGAAGCGCTTTAAACAGCAATGAAAGTTCTGAAGGAACAACTATCCGATGTCTTCTTGCAATTTTTAATGTTTCTAACAGTAATTCGGAACTATACAATTCTTTAAAAGGTGTTCCTGATACGCTGTCTATAAACTCCATCAAATCATGCTTAAAATTTTGTTCTTCTTTCTCGCTTAATTCAGCCAAACATATTTCCATAAAATTATTAGCTGCAAGTTCATAATCTTCTTTTAAAAAATTTATAAGATAACTAAGAGCTTTTTGCCTTGTATTCTTAGTTAAGTTTCCTACAAGTCCATGGTCTATAACGCCAATCGTAGAATTATTGATAACAAAGATATTTCCGGGATGAGGGTCTGCATTAAAAGAACCTATTAAAAAAATCTGATTAAAAAAATAT
>JAKACI010000132.1 GCA_021821565.1 bacterium
AAAGAAGAACTTTTATGCTATTCGTATGATGCATATTAAAAATCCTCTATAAAATTATATTATTCTTATTATTTTATTAAATTGTCGTTAATTAATTTAGGATAATAAATTGATTAACTATCTACAACTACAAATTTAAACAAATTGGTACTTTATTTATATATACTATATCTAATCAATAATGTCAAATCGAAAAACAGTAATAATTATCTATTAATATTTATTATTAATATTGCCTCTGCTTGTATCCTATTTTACTATTTATAATTTTATATAATCATATAATTAAAAATTTTAAAATTATTTTTTTGAGATATAATAAATATTGTCGATAATTTGAAAATTTATACTAATTACTATTTGTTGTGTAAGTTTTTTCTAATTATTTAGCTTAATTATTTTATGTAATATACGTTTTATATTTAATTATATATAAATTATAAATGAAATTTAAAAATATTATTATACTATACAATCCACTTTCAGGAAGGTCTTCATTAAAAAAACTAAATTTTATTCAATATTATCTAAATAATTTGAATATAAAAACGACAATATTTAATCTTACTGAAAATAATTTTTATGATAAATTAAATAATTCCCGCAATGATTTTTTATCTTTACACGATGCCGTATTTGTCGCGGGAGGAGACGGCAGCCTTAATCATGTAATAAATAAATTAGTTTTTACCGATATTCCTATTGCGCATTTGCCTATGGGAACGGTTAATCTGTTTGCCATAGAAAATAAAACGCCGTTTAATATTAAAAAAGCTTTATATGACATTATAAATAAATATCAGCCCGTAAAAATTAATATAGGGAAAATAAACAATAGATTTTTTTTAATTATGGCAGGAATAGGTTTTGATGCTTACGTAGTAAAAAATTTTGAGGAAGAACTCCACCAATACAATGATAATAAATTTAATAAATTTAAAATAGGCAATATATTAAAATATTTAAAATATGCGGGGAGCGTTATAAGAATTTTAAAAAAATATGAATTTAGCGATATTTCCGTTAATATTTTTAATGAAAAAAATAAATTTTTAGAAGATACTTCATTTTATAGAAATACTTCTTCTATAGATTCTATTAATAAATCAACCGTGGAAAATCTGCCTCAGGAAAAATCTTCTATCAATCATGGCAGCGAACCTTCTTTGTATAGTAGGAATATAATTGCAAGGCAGGTTATAGTTTCTAATCTTAAATATTACGGCGGACCGTTTAAATTATTTCCCGACAGTTCTTGTTTTGACGATAATCTTAACATTCGGGTTTTCAAAAACGTAAATAATCGCTTTAATGCATCATTATGTATTATTAAATCTATATTATTCCGTAAAAAATATATAAAAAATACCGATTATTATATTAAGGCTAAAAAAATCATCGTAAGCGCTTCGGATGAAAATAATGACAACAAGATATATTGCCAGTGCGACGGTGAATTTATCGGAACTTTGCCTGTTGAAATTGAAAAAGTTAAGAATGCAATCACATTGCTTATTTCCCCCGATAGCGAAATTATGATATAATTATACATATACTATTGCTAAAATATGTCAGAATTATCAGATAGGTATTCCGACAACGAAATTACGATGCGATAATTGCGCTTATACTTATTATTATATTTCCAACAGTCTTTTTTATAATCTTTTGACTATATTAGCTTAGTTTTATCTGTTTAAAAATAAATATAATATAAAAATAAAAAATAATTAATCCAAACATAAAAATAAAGAAGAAATTAAATTAAGCAAAAAATGGAAAAAAACATTGCATATACCGAATTTATAAATTTACTCGGGAATGATCGTGTGCTATCCGACAAAGAAGAACTTTTATGCTATTCGTATGATGCCGCAATAAAAGAATCTATGCCTGATTTTGTTGTATTTCCGCTAAATGAAATGGAAATATCCGCTATTGTAAAAATATGCAAAAAACATAATATCCCTATAACGGGAAGGGGAGCCGGCACAGGATTTTCAGGCGGAAGCATCCCGATAAAAGGCGGAACGGTTGTTTCATTTACAAAAATGAACAATGTTTTAGAATTAGACGAAGAAAATATGTTTGTAACGGTCGAGCCGGGCATTATCAACGGCGATTTAAAAAATTACCTTGATGAAAAAGGATATTTTTATCCCCCAGATCCTGCGAGCTACGAATTTTGCACTATAGGCGGCAACGTCGCCGAGTGCGCCGGCGGACCTAAAGCCGTTAAATATGGGGTAACCAAAAATTATGTATATGCACTTGAAGTTGTTACAGGTGACGGGGAAATTATTCGTACAGGTTCAAAAACAATAAAAGATGTTGCAGGATATAATTTAACACAGCTTTTAGTCGGTTCGGAAGGCACTTTAGGGCTTTTTTCAAAAATAACTCTAAAATTTTTATCTAAACCGGCTGATTCCAATCTTTTAATTGTTTCTTTTGACGATATAAAAAACGGATTTACCGCTGCGTTAACTCTGCTAAAACTTAACAATAGACCGTCAATGCTTGAATTTATGGATAATTCATCAATTAACGCTGTTAAAGATTATTTTAAAAGCAGCCTGCTGGATATTAAAGGCGATTTTTTATTTATTATTGAAGCCGACGGAACTTTTAAAGAGGTTAATTTTTCTATAAATTTATATAAAAATATACTTAATGAATTTTCTCCTAATTTTCTTCTTGCTGCCGAAAACGACGCCGAAAGAGCTGAAATAATGAACGCAAGAAAAGCTATTTCTCCTTCGTTAAGAGTATTTGGAGATTTAAAAATAAATAATGACATTGCTGTACCTGTAAATAGGATAATTGAAATATTAACGGCTATTAAAGATATATCAGATAAATATAAAGTTCCTATTATTAATTTTGGACATTTCGGAGACGGCAATATTCACGTTAATATAATGTTAAATAAAAGTGATCCTGCTATGGTTAGCCGTGGCGAAGAAGCTAAATATGAAGTTATCAAAAAAACGATCGAATTAGGCGGAACTATGTCTGGCGAACATGGAATAGGTATTATAAAAAAAGAATTTATGAAATTAAAATTTGACGATTATTATATAAATTTAATGCGGAATATTAAAAAATCATTTGATCCGGATAACATTTTGAATCCCGGCAAAATATTCGATTAAATAATTTTGCCTGATTTGTTTTATGTTTATGCATTATTAACATTTATAAAAACAAATTAATACTACATACAATAAAAAAATATTTAATTAATAATAATAATAAATTATACATTTAATATATATATTAAATATTAAAAAAATTTACTAAATAATAAATTGGAAAATATTTTAAATACTTCGCTGAAAAGTTATGAAAATTGTGTAAAGTGCGGCAAATGCCTTCCTGTGTGTCCCTCTTATAATTTTAATTTTAATGAATTTTTCAGTCCGAGAGGAAGAATTCGTTTAATTGCATCTGAAATAAAAGACGAATTGCCTCTAAAAATATCTAAATTCGAAAAATCTATGTCTACATGTCTTCTTTGCGGCAGATGTGCTGATATTTGTCCTAACGGCGTAAAAACCGGACCTTTAGTAATTGAAGAAAAATTTAAATTAAATAAATTAAAAACCGATAAATTTTCTATTGATAATTTTGCCCTTAAAGCTCTTAAAGGAAACAGTAAATTTTTATTTTCGGCAGGATTAAGATTTTTAAATATTTTAAAATTTAATAATTTAAATATTCCAAAATCTTCGGGGAAACCTTTTATTTTGCACAAAGATCTAGAATTTTCGACTAAAAATAATATTACTAAAAATAATTTGGAAGATTATTATAAAAATATAAGCCCCAAAAAAAAAAGCCCCAGTATTAATGAAGAAAGTAGCGTAAAGGAAGTAAAGGAAAATGATGCAAATTATAATTATACACATATTAATAATCAAATCACATCTGCTAAACCGCAAATTATAGAAGAAAAAGAATTTAATCTTTCATATATAAGCAAAAATAATTTAATAAAAGCAGGATATTTTAGCGGATGCATATTTAACAATATTTATCCTGAAATATCCAAAAGCACCGTTAGCGCATTAAATAAAAACAATATATCCGTTTTTGTTCCTTCTTCTCAGTCATGCTGCGGTTTACCTCATATTTCAAGCGGAGATATAAATTCATTTAAAGAGCTTGCGATAAACAATGCTTTAAGTTTTAAAAATAAAAAATTAGACTATATAATTACGTCATGCGCTTCATGCTCATTTTCAATTAATAAATTATATCCTCTGTATTTTAGCGCTGAAGAAAAAAATGAAGCTAAAGAAAAAGATCGACTTGAAATTCTTAATTTTTCAAAAAAATTAATTGACATATGGAATTTTTTTAATATTCTTAAGAAAAAAGGACTTCCGATTAAACAGGGGCGTGTATATAATCAACTGGATGCCGTTTTTCATATACCTTGCCATCTTAAAAACTCGGCGGATTTTCTTCCATTTTCTAAGAACGAACAATTAATCGGCGAAGCCGGCAGTATTGTAGATTACATAAAGGGGTTAAACTTAAAACCTCTAAAACATAATTATTGCTGCGGAAACGGCGGTATGTTTAACGTCAGGCATTATTCAATGTCTAAAGAAATTACAAAAAGAAAATTCAGAGAAATTAAAGAAGCTATTCAAGAAACTGCTAAAAACAAAGAAACTTCGTCTCGGTCTCAAATTATATTAACTTCGTGCTCAGGATGTATATTATCTCTTAAAGACCAAAAAAATATTTTAAAAAATGATAAAAAGATACCCGTAAAACATTTGATTGAAATATACGATAAAAGTATAAAGTAGTTGAATAGTTAGTTGGCATACTGCCTAATGCAAAACTTTCTATTATGCACGGAACTGATTGATATGGATAAAAGTATAAATAGGTTGAGAAGAAG
>JAKACI010000133.1 GCA_021821565.1 bacterium
TCTTTAGTTCCCATAAATTAAATAATACCTTAGGACAGGCCTTACTTGCCGTAAAAATGGGTAAAAAAAGAATAATCGCGGAAACAGGAGCAGGCCAGCATGGAGTTGCTACGGCAACAGTATGCGCTTTATTCGGTCTTGAGTGCGAGGTTTTTATGGGAACTAAAGATATTGAAAGACAGAAACAAAATGTTTTAAGAATGGAAGTTCTCGGCGCTAAGGTCACCCCTGTGGATGCAGGTTCGTCAACATTAAAAGATGCTATGAACGAGGCTATCAGAGATTGGATTACCAACGTAAGAACAACATATTATATGATAGGCACTGCGGCAGGACCTCATCCTTATCCTGAGATAGTCAGGGATTTCCAGTCTGTTATAGGAAAAGAAGTTTTAAAACAGTTAAATCAAATAGATAAATTTCCGGATATTTTGATTGCCTGTATCGGAGGCGGCAGCAATGCAATCGGTTTACTCCATCCTTTTTTAAAATATAAAGAAGTCAAAATGTATGGAGTTGAAGCAGGCGGATTAGGTTTGGAAACAGGGAAACATGCAGCCTCTATATCCGGCGGAAAACCGGGTGTTTTGCACGGCAATAAAACTTATTTATTGCAGGATGAAGACGGAAGGATTAAAGAAGCTCATTCGATTGCTGCAGGATTAGATTATCCGGGAGTGGGACCTGAGCATAGTTTTTTTGCCGATAAGAACAGAATATTTTATGATACGATAACTGATAAAGAAGCGATAGAAGCCTTTAAACTGCTGTGCAAATTAGAAGGCATTATACCTGCAATAGAAAGTTCCCATGCAGTCGCATATTTAGAAAAGATTAAAGACGAAATTAAAGGCAAAACCGTTATAATAAACCTTTCAGGCAGGGGCGACAAGGATATGGAAACAATAGCCTGCTATTTATCGGAAAATAAAATTATTAATGAGTAATGAAACCTTTTAAAACAATGAGGGTATCTCTCCTCCCCGCCTTATAAAAAATGGGGTATCGGAAGATATATATTTTTGATGAAAATCAATGTAAATAAAATAGACAATCTTTTTATAAATTATAAAAAATCAGGAAAAACCGCATTTATCCCTTTTATTTCAATAGGAGACCCTGATATTGAAACCTCATTTGAAATAGCGAAGGCTCTGATATCTAACGGGGCTGATATGATTGAACTGGGATATCCCTTTTCCGATCCTATGGCAGACGGTAAAGCGATACAAAAATCATATGAAAGAGCTTTAAAAAACAGGGTGTCTATGGCTGATGCTTTTAATTTTATAAAAAGATTAAGAGAAATTTCAGAAATCCCGGTGATATTTTTTACTTATTATAATCCTATTTTTGCCTATAATCCTTCAAAATTTGCCGAGAAAGCGTCGGCTGCAGGAATAGACGGTATTCTTGTTGTAGATTTGCCTCCTGAGGAATCCGATGAATTAAAAAAATTCACCGACGAGAAAAATTTGGACCAGATTTTTTTATTGGCGCCCACTTCGGATATCTCAAGAATTAAACTCGTTACTTCATACGCAAAAGGTTTTGTATATTATGTTAGTGTTACGGGAGTAACCGGCGCAAGAAAGAGTTTGCCTGCGGAAATGCGCTCTAAAGTAAATGAGATAAAAAAAATCAAAGATATTCCCGTGGGTATCGGATTCGGCATATCTAATCCTGAACAGGTTAAAGAAATAAAAAACTATGCCGACGCAATTATTATCGGTTCAAAAATAATTCAATTTATTGAAGGTAATTTAAACGACAAAAAAAATATTATTAAAAATATTGCAGAATTTTCATACAGTATAAAATCAAGTCTTACGTGAACATTTGTTGAAAAGAAACAAAATTTAGGAAACCCTGCGAAATCTCTTCTTTTTAAAGAAGAGATGTAAGCAGAATATATATACTATATGTATTAAAAATAAGTTTGGCGAAGTATAAAATCAAGTATTATGTTACAATCTGTAACATAAATAATATAATATAACATAAATAATATAATATATATTTTATAGCATATATGCATTTATTTAAATTAAAAAATAATAATAAAGATAAAAAAGACAAAAAGGATGTCGGCAAACCCGCAGGTGTTCCTGAAGGTTTATGGGTTAAATGTCCCGGATGCAGCGAAATAATTTATAAGAAAGAGCTTGAAAGAAACCTTGAGGTATGTCCTAAATGTAATTATCATTTTAGAATAAATTCTGAAAGCAGAATTAAGATAATTTTTGACGAAGACAGTTTTGTACGTTTGTTTGATGATTTAAAACCCGCGGATATTCTTGATTTTAAAGACACAAAAAAATATAAAGACAGATTAAAAGAAGATTATGAAAAAACCGGATTGTATGATGCAGCCGTTGCAGGACATGGTTTAATAGAAAAGATAGAAGCGGCGTCAGTTATTTTTGATTTCAATTTTATGGGCGGCTCTATGGGGAGGGTCGTCGGAGAAAAAATAACGAAGACATTTGAGTATGCTACTGAGAAAAAGCTGCCGGTTATAATATTCACATCTTCAGGCGGCGCCAGAATGCAGGAAGGTATTTTTTCATTAATGCAGATGGCTAGAACTATTGCAGTAATTTCAGAATATGAGAAAACAAGGCTCCCTTATATATCCGTTTTAACGGATCCAACCACAGGAGGAGTTTCGGCAAGTTTTGCAAGTATAGGAGATATTATGATAGCCGAGCCTAAAGCTCTAATAGGATTTGCCGGTCCAAGAGTAATTGAAAAGACTATACATCAAAATCTTCCCGAAGGATTTCAAAGAGCGGAATATCTTTTGGAACACGGTATGATAGATATGATAGTAGAAAGAAAGGATATAAAAAACACCATTAAAAATCTTTTAAATTTATTAATTGATAATTAAAGAAACATCTAAACAAAGAAACTTCTCTAAAGAAATTCCATAAAATTGTTATAAGCACAATAAATAAATAAGTTAAAATTTTAAGAAGCTGTAAATATATTATATTAAATTATTGAAAAATTAAATTGCTAAATAATAAATGTCAAAAGAAAATGGACTCAGGAATAGTCTTAATTCGGTTGAAAAATTATATCAAAAGCAAGGTTTTAAAATGAATTTCGGCCTTGGCAGTATTAAAGATTTATTAAATTACGCAGGCAACCCTCAGAAATATATTAATTTTATTCATATTACTGGCACTAACGGAAAAGGTTCGGTAGGCAGGCTCATTTATGAAATTATTAAATCGCATGGTTTAAATGCAGGACTATATACTTCACCTCATCTTTTAAAATTTAATGAAAGAATAATCGTTAATGATGAACAGATAAGCGATACAGATTTAGACAGTCTAAAAAATTATTTTTTGGAAAGCGGACTTAAATGCAGTTTTTTTGAATTGACGACTGCTATTTGTTTTAAATATTTTAAAGAAAAAAATGTTGATATTGCCGTTATAGAAGCAGGTCTCGGCGGAATGTTAGATGCCACCAATGTTATTGAAAAGCCGTTGATGTCAATAATTACAAACATATCTATAGACCATTCTGAAATTCTCGGTAATTCATATAAAAAAATAGCTCTTGATAAAGCAGGCATTATTAAAGAAAATTCTATTATGATAACAGGCGAAAGGAAAACAGCCGTAAGAGAGATTCTGATAAATGAAGCAATTAAAAAGAACGCTATGTATTTTTCGACAAACTTAATTAAAATAACGCATGTAAAGAATATATATAATTATTACGGATTATATAGTTCATTTGAAAATATTTTATTTCCTTCTTTTGCGTCATATCATAAATACAACTTAGCTATAGCTTTGCTATCAATTGAAATTTTATTTAAATATTATAAAGATAAAATTAATAAAAATTTATCCGAAGAGTCGGTTAGAAAAGGAATATCTTGTTTTAAGAATGAAGGAAGATTTGAAATAATACATGTAAAAGATAAAACTATAATTCTTGACGGGGCGCATAATCCGGACGGAATAAAGAATTTAATCAGCTCTTTAAAGAATATTTATAAAAATTATCATTATATATTTATATTTGGAGTAATGAAAGATAAAGATTATAAAACAATGCTCAGGAGGTTATCAAATTTAATTAATTTAAATTATACAACCGATATAATATTTACAAATGTTGACAACGAAAGGTCTATGGACTCAACATTTCTGAAAGAATATTCAGACAATTTTAAATATTTTAATAATTCTTATGCCGCAAAAAATATCAAAGAAGCAATAAATAAAGCATTTCAAATATATTCAAAAAAAAATAATAATAAAATAATTGTGATTTGCGGTTCTCTGTACCTTCTCGGTGATTTTAAAAAAATAAAAAAATAAATTAATAGAGCTATATTAACTATATTTAAATTTAAATATGCGGAATTTTTTATATAAAAAAGCTATAAAATTAATATTAGCGATATTAGTTTTTCTTGCTATTTTTTTTGGGACTTTGAAAGTTAATAATTCCTGCGCGGCTGTGCTTTCAAGCGGCAAGATTAAGATATATAAAGATAAAGCAGAGGGCAAAGCAAATAACAAAATAAAAATAAAAAACAAAACGACGAAAATTAAAATTATTGCTGATAAAATAACATATTATAAAAAAAATAATAAATATGTCATAACCGGAAATGTTTTGATAACGAGACGACATTTTCGTTTATATGCCGATAAAGTCGTATATTTTTATAAAACAGGGTTTGCAATTGCAACGGGTCACGTTATCGCATATTCTAAAGGCAGCGTTACTAAAGCTAAAAAGTTAGACGTATATTTAAAAAATAAATTTGGAAATATTTATTATTCGCATATTTAAATTTAAATATAGTTAATATAGCTCTATTAATTTATTTTTTTATTTTTT
>JAKACI010000134.1 GCA_021821565.1 bacterium
TATTTGCTTTTGTATTTGCGGTTGTATTTTCAACAGAATTTGCCGCCGATGTCAGATTTGTTTTTATATCATTGCCGCTAATAACAATTTCTTTCATTTTTTTTATTGCCCATTCCAAATTAACGGCGGTAGGTCTTGCCTTAAACATCTCATCGCATATTTTTAAAAATCTTATTTTAAATTCTTCGTAATGATTTATTGTTTTATCGTTATTATCATTATCATTATTATCGCTATTATTAAAGCTATTTAAAACTTCCATTTTTGCAGCAATATCTTTAGCGCCAAGATACAATCCGAATCCTGCGGAAACTCCTATTGCGGGAGCGCCTCTGACAACCATTTTTTTAATTGCGTCTATTACATCCTTATATGTTTTTAATTTTAAATATATAACTTTTCCGGGAAGCTTCCTCTGGTCAATCATTTCAACAATATCATCGTCCGTAAGCTTTAAAGTATAAAAAGACATACTGATTTTCCTCCGAATTATTAATATATTTTATGTAAAATTATTTATTTTTGCTTTTATAATCTTCCAGAAATTTATTTAGAAGTTCATTTACAATTTTAGGATTTGCCTTTCCTTTTGCTTTTTTCATTATTTCGCCGACAAAAAAACCAAAAAGTTTTTCTTTGCCGCTTAAATAGTCCGAGAGTTCTTTTTGATTAGAATTTAATACGTCTTCTATTAAAGTTTCAAGCATATTTGAATCACTGACCTGAGCCAAATTTTCTTTTTCTATAATTTCTCCTGCAGATTTATTTTCTAAAATCATTTTTTTTAATACATCTTTTCCTGTATTTTTATTAATTTTTCCGTCTTCAACAAAAATCATCAGTTCATAGAAATTTTTTATCGGAATCGGAATTGCTGCATTAGCATTAGCATTAGAGCTGATTTTACTTTTATTATCGGAGATGCTGCCGCTATGGTCTGCGCCATTAACATTTTTATCTTTAAGGACAGTCAATAAATCGTTTATTATCCAGTTTGCAATTACTTTAGGAGTCAGCTTTGAGCCTCCTGAAACTTCGTTAAATTTTATTGTGTTTTCAAAATAAAAAGCGATATTCTTATCTGCGGTCAATACCTCTGCATCTAATTCTGTTAATAAATATTCGCTAATATATCTTTTTCTTTTTTTTGCGGGAAGTTCGCCTAAAGAATTTTTAATATTTTCGATAAAATCATCGGTAAGCAAAAGAGGGGGCAGATCAGGCTCCTCAAAATATCTGTAATCGTGCGCCTCTTCTTTTCCTCTCATTGACTCGGTTTTTCCTGTTTTTGAATTAAACAAAAGGGTTTCCTGAATAACTTTTCCGCCGTTTAAAAGTAATTCTATCTGCCTGTTAATCTCATATTCTAACGCTTTTTCAACGAATTTGAATGAATTGACGTTTTTCACTTCGGTTCGGGTGCCCAATTTGACATCGCCTTTCTTTCTGACCGATATATTGGCATCACATCTAAAACTTCCTTCTTCCATATTGCCGTCTGATATATCAAGATAAACTATAATATCTCTTAATTCTTTTAAATATGCAACCGCTTCTGCGGGAGAGTTGATATCCGGTTCTGATACTATTTCGGCAAGCGGAGTGCCTGCTCTGTTTAAATCCACAAAAGAATTATATCCAGCATGAATTAATTTGCCTGCATCTTCTTCTATATGAAGACGGTTAATTCTTATTTTTTTTTCTTTTCCTTCGCCGATATCAATAATTAAATATCCGTTTGACGAGACAGGATTCTGAAATTGCGATATTTGATAGCCTTTAGGAAGGTCGGGATAAAAATAATTTTTTCTTGCGAATAAACTTTTTTTATTTATATTTAAGTTAATGGCTAATGCGGCTTTAACCGCCAATTTAACCGCATTAAAATTTATAACGGGCAAACTTCCCGGAAGCGCTAAACATACCGGACAAACTAAAGAATTCGGCTCTTTACCGAACACGTTAGGACAGGAGCAAAACATTTTAGTGCCTGTTAAAAGCTGAGTATGAACTTCAAGACCAATCACAGCTTCAAAAGAATTATCTATATATTCCATTTTTCCCCTATTTTTTCCATGAATTTAATAACATTTAATAACAGTGATAACGATTATGATAATTCAAATTGACTCCAATGTCAAACAGTAGTATGATAATGCTATTAAAAATTTTATAATATATCTAACATAATTTAATATAATATTAATATACTATATTATGATGAGATAAAATAAATTAACTTAACTTCAATTTGTACTAAATATCAAATTATTATTTTTATATTTTTAAAAAAACACGTAAAACAACAAATTAGGAACAAATAAATGACATCTTTAAATAATCTTACGATTCACGAACTTCATGAACTTTTAAAAAATAAAGAAATAAAAAGCGCCGATATTACAAACTATTACACAGAAAGAATAAAACAGACGGATAGCGCAATAAACTCTTATCTTTATTTAGACTCCGAAGGAGCTGCGGAAGAAGCGGACAAAGCCGACAAGTATATTCAAAACATTTTAGATAATAAAGGTAACAGCAACGGCGGCGGTAATAGTTATAACCATAATCATAATAATAGCGGCGGAGCTAAAAACGGCGGTAACTCTTCGGGCGAAAATGATTTTCCATATTTAACGGGTATTCCTCTTTCAATTAAAGACATATTTTTAATAAAAGGCAAAAAAACAACATGCGCTTCAAAAATATTAGAAAATTTTATCAGCCCTTATGACTCTACCGTTATAAAAAGATTAAAAGAAAATAATTTTATTTTTCTCGGCAAAGTTAATATGGATGAATTTGCTATGGGTTCTTCCACAGAAAACTCCGCTTTCAAAACAACTAAAAATCCTTGGGATACAAAAAGAGTTCCCGGAGGTTCAAGCGGAGGTTCTGCCGCCAGTGTCAGCGCGGATTTATGCGCGGGCTCGTTCGGAACAGACACCGGGGGTTCGATTAGACAGCCTGCAAGTCTTTGCGGAGTAGTAGGACTAAAACCCACATACGGTATGATTTCAAGATACGGCATTATAGCTTTCAGCTCTTCTTTAGACCAGGCAGGTCCTGTTGCTAAAGATGTTTTAGATTCTGCTATTTTACTTGAAACAGTTTCAGGTTTTGACAGATTAGACTCTACATCAAGAAAATTTAAAATAAAAAAATATTCGGATATTGTAAAAAAAGCCGATAAATCTAAAATAAAAGGTTTAAAAATCGGCATTCCGAAAGAATTTTTATCGGAAGGTTTAGATAAAGACATATTGTCTAATATTCAGGAAATAAAAAATAATTTAAAAGGGCTCGGAGCGGAAATAATTGAAATATCCCTTCCCGATACAGCATATTCTATCGCCGCATATTATGTAATAGCTACAAGCGAAGCAAGTTCAAATCTTGAAAGATACGACGGAATACGCTATGGATACCGTTTTGCTAAAAATAATAGCGGCAATAACGATAATTTTTTTGGCGGCGGTAAAAATAACGGCGCACATGGCAATAGTAGCGACAATAGCAATAATAGTTACGCTGCCGCTAATAATAACACCGGTAATTTAGATTTAGATTTAGATTTAACAAATATTTCAGGTATTGATACGTCAAAATTAAAAAATAATCTTGAAGAACTTTATGCGTATTCCAGAACAATAGGATTCGGAAAAGAAGTAAAAAGAAGAATTATGCTTGGAACTTTTGCGCTTTCGGCAGGATATTACGACGCATATTATAAAAAAGCTTCTCTGATAAGAAAACTTATTATTAAAAATTATAAAGACGCTTTCGGCAAGGTTGACCTGATAATGGGTCCCACTTCGCCTACTCCAGCTTTTTTAATCGGCGAAAAAACCGATGACCCTTTAAGTATGTATCTTTCGGATATCTATACTATATCCGTAAATCTTGCTTATCTGCCTGCTATGTCTTTACCTTCCGGGCTTACAAAAGAAAATAATCCGAACGGCGGCGGACTTCCTATAGGTCTTCAAATTATTGCCCCGTGGTGTGCTGAAGACAAAATGCTGGAAGCAGCTAAAATTATAGAAGACATTGTTGATTTCAGAAAAAAATTTCAACCTGATTTAAATTTAATATAGAGTTTATGTGATTTTCACAGTCCTAAAGTTGCCTCATTTAATGTTGTTTTTTCTTCGAGATTATAGAGAAATTTATCTATATCTAAAATTCGTACTTCAATACCTTCAGTTTTAATAAATTCAGCATATCTACAAGTATCAATAAAGGCTTTTGGTGAAATAAATACCGAATAAGCCTTTATACCTTTTACTATATATTCTTCTAAATGTCTGCGTATAGAAAATGATTCTCTGATATGTTGCTGTGTTCCAGTTAAAAGAGTAACTTCAACCAAAACCGTATCTTTGTTTTCTAAACATTCAATATCAGGTTTTCCGCTTGAAGCAAAACTGGTGGGCAAACCTTCATCATCCGAAATAAAGTTAGACTTCACTGCTACATTAGGCAATTTTTTAAGAATAGCCAATGAAGTCAAAAATTCTAATCGCAAAGGCTGTTCTATAACTTTCAAAATTTCATCTTTAGAAGATTTTTTTTGCGCCAAATTGAGCATTTCGGTTTTTATCATTTCCCATTCGTAATATTTTACCCATTTATCCAACTCCTTATTAGTAATTTTAGCAGGTGTTTTATAAACTGAAAGCGTTGCAATTAAATTATTATCAATTTTGCTGATATAGTCAAAAAAACCTTTTTCAGAAGTGAAATTTGGGTAAAAGCTATAATTTTTTACAATATAGTCAATAGCTGTTAACTCTTTAGTGTTTAAATCTATAAAACGACCGCCGCCACGCAAAGAAAT
>JAKACI010000001.1 GCA_021821565.1 bacterium
AAGTCGGTTTAAGATTTACGGGAGGATTTTCGGCATTAAAATTTTTAAATAAATTTTTTGTCTTTTCTATAGATTCCAGAGTCAAAACAGTTTCGTACACAGGAAGATTATTTAATACAGCTCCGTTAGAAACAATGTATTCAGGCAATTCGCTATTTATTTTTAAAGCCTGCGGAAATAGAAATTTTTTTCCTTTAATATTTATTTTATTGTTTAAAAATTCTAATTCTTTTATAATCCCACCCTGAGAAAATGATTCCTGCGTCGAAGGGGAAATGTCGGTTATAATACCATATTTCTTTAATTCTGCGGATGTTGCCAAACCCACTGAAATAATTTTACAATTGTGCAATATTCTTAAATCCTTATTTTGTGAAAATATTCTTTCAAAATATCCTTCTACGGCATTTGCGCTTGTAAAAATTAAAAAATCATAGTATTTAATATCTTCTATTGAGTTTAAAATTGCAGCTTCGTCAATATTTTCACTTTTTTTTATTATTTTAATCAAAGGAAGTTCTATTATTTCTGCGCCGTATCTTTTTAAATTGGCGGACAGCACTGAAGATTTTCCAGTCGAACGGGTAATTAGCGCTTTGACGCCGTTTAACGGTCTTTTCTCAAACCATTGTATCTTTCGTCTTAAGCGGACAACATCCCCTACAATTAGTATCAGGGGGCTTTTTAAACCTTTGTTGTGCACATCCTCTTCAATAGTTTTAAGCGTTCCGACGGCAACTTTTTGATTTGCGGTTGTTCCTTCCTGAATAACGGCGGCGGGAGTATTTTCGTTTTTTCCCGCATTTACCATTTCATTAATAATATTAGCTAGATTTTTATATCCCATTAAAACAACAATAGTAGAAGCTCCGGTTATTTTATCCCAGTTTATACTTGTTTCTTCTTTATGTTCTCCTTCGTGTCCTGTAACTATAGCAACGGTCGAAGAATAATCTCTGTGCGTTAAAGGGATGCCCGCATAGGCTGGAACGGCAAAAGAGGACGAAATGCCTGGTATTATTTCAAAGTCTATCCCTTCTTCATATAATTTTTCTGCTTCTTCCCCGCCTCTTCCGTATAAAAAAGGGTCTCCCCCTTTAAGTCTCACGACTGTTTTGTTTTCTTTTGCTTTTTGCGCCAGCAATTCATTTATAGAATACTGGGGAAGTGTATGATTTGAAGACCGCTTGCCCGCATATATTATTTCACAGTCTTTTCGCGCATATTTTAAAAGGTCGTCAGAAATAAGACTATCATAAACTATAACATCTGCTTCGCCTATAACTCTTTTTGCTTTCAAAGTTAAAAGTTCCGGGTCCCCCGGTCCTGCCCCCGTAAGATAAACTAGAGGTTTACTCATATAAAATTTTTCCTTATATTGATTATACTAATTATTTTTATTATTTTATTATTTTATTATTGATATTGATATTGATATTATTTTTTTATTTTTATCGTAATTTGTATTTCCATGCTACTACATTTTTTGTTATTATTTTCGTTATTTTTATTTATTTTTAGATAAAATTTCCGAACCGCCTTTTTCTATAATAAGATGTGCGAGTTTTTTGCCTAATTCTTTATATTCAGATTTACTTCCTTTAATTTGTTCTTCTAAATATTGCCCGTCAATATTAGAAACAAATCCTTTAATATTTATTTCAATTTCATTTTCATTATTGAGACTGCTATTGAAATCAAAATATGAATAGACGCCGACAGGCGAAGCGCACCCGCAATCTAATATTTTAATAAACTGCCTCTCGGCATAAGTTGAAACAAAGGTGTTTTCATCGTTGATAAATTGCAAAATTTCGGCTAAACCTTGATTTTCTTTTGCAAATTCAATTGCTATAACTCCCTGTCCGCATTGTGGTATAAAAACAAACGGGTCAAGATAGAAATCAATCAAATGCTCAAGACCTAATCTTATCAATCCGCTTGAAGAAAGTATAATCGCATCAAAAAAACCGTCTTTTACTTTTTGAATTCTTGTGTCAATATTGCCTCTTAACGGCTCAAAAATCAAATCATCTCTTAATCTCTGCATAAGAATTCTTCGTCTTAAGCTTGATGTCCCGATTATTGAACGGGGCTTAAGCAAACTGACGACATCAACAAATGAAACCCTGTTTTTTTTTGTATCTATATTATTATTATTTATATGATTGATATTTTCATTATTTGCAAGCCCTGAATTTAAATTTTTGCGAACTGCTTTACCGTTAAGTAGGTCTATGGCTGATTCATTTTTTAATATCATACAATCTCGAGGATCGTCTCTCTTTAGCACGCATCCTATCGTTAATTCATCCGGTATAACCTGAGGCACGTCTTTTAAACTGTGAACTGCAATATCTATTTCGCCTGCAAGTAAAGCTTCTTCAATTTCTTTTACGAATAAACCTTTGCCGCCGAAAGAGCTCAAGGAAGCATGCACAATTTTATCGCCGGATGTTTTAATCGTGATAATTTCTACATCTGTATCTATATTTTGTTCTTTAAAAACATTTAATAGTTTATCTTTAACGGTATTTGCCTGATAAAGCGCGAGTTTACTGCCGCGCGTGCCCACTTTTAAGATGTATTTGTCGTTGTTTAATTGCATAATTTAATTATTTTACTTTATTATTGTTTTGCTATTTTATTTAACTTTTTTATTATTTAATTGAATAATTTTATTATTATAATAATCATAATCATTTTTTTCATTATTAATATTGTCGCTGCCGTCATCGCTATAGCCTCCGCAGTTCAATATTTCCTTTTTAGTTTCTTTGTTTTCTTTAGATACGCTGTTAATGTTTAAATCTAAATCAAAAAGCATTTTGACAGCCTCCGTAAGATTTAAACCATTGAAATCAATCTCCGATCTTTTAATTTTAGTAATAGGCTCGTGAAGAATCTTGTTTGTTATAGAATTTGCAATTGCTTCTATATTTTCATCTTTATTATTAATATATTTACATAATTCGGTAAAAATAATACCGTTGACTTTGCTTCTTAAATTTACAATTATCGGAACGACATTAAGAGAATTTTTCCAGTCCATGAAATCTTTTGTTTCTTCTTCTGTTATCTTTTCCGCAAAATCAGCCTCATGCTGTCTTACATCAAGATTATTTTCAATAATTTTGCCGATATCGTCAATATCAAAAAGATACACATTGGAAATTTTATTTATTTCAGGGTCAATATTGCGCGGAACCGATATGTCTATTAGAAAAATAGGTTTTTGTTTGCGTATTTTAATAATAGGCTGAATATCTTCGTACTTTATAACATACGTGTCCGCGCCTGTAGAACATAATACTATATCGGCTACCGTTAATATTTTATAATATTCGTTAAAGTCAATAATTGTTTTAGAATCATATCCGTCAAGCTCTCCTGCAAGTTTTACAGCTTTTTCTTTTGTCCTGTTTGTAATAAATATTTCGCTAATCCCTTGTTTTATAAAATGTTTGGCTGCAATTTTCCCCATCTCTCCAGTTCCAAGCAGTAAAACCTTTTTATTGCTTATATCGTTAAATATTTTTTTGGCAAGTTCTACCGCCGCGTAACTTATTGAAACCGGCGCGGCTGCTATTTTTGTCTCTGTCCTTACCCTTTTAGCGCAGTAAAAAGCTTTATGGAAAAGCTTATTTAAAATTAAGCCAGTATTTCTAAATTCACAGGCTTCGTTGTATGACTCTTTTATCTGGCCTAAAATTTGCGGTTCGCCTATTATCATTGAATCTAAACTTGACGCAACGATAAAAAAATGCCGTACTGCTTCAAAATTTTTATATATATAAAACATACTCTGCAATTCTTCATTTTTAAAATTATTACCGAATAAATACCTGAGTATAATATTTTTTATAATTAGGGCATAATCCGTATTTTTATTACTGTTGTTAGAACTGTCCGATACTGTAAATATAAATTCAACTCTATTGCATGTAGAAATTATCGCCGATTCTTGAATTAGCTGTTTTCCTATTTCTTCATTAAACAATTTTTTAATATCAAAAATAAATTTGTTCCTTAATTCTTTTGTAAGAATTTTCTTAGATGCTTCTTCTCTGTGAATTATGTCTGACGATTTATGGTTTAAACCAGTAACAATAATTTCCATGCTAATTTAGTATAAAATAATGTATATGTTTAGAATTTTTTAATTTATCCTTATTTTATAATTTTATAACTTGAAGACCCCTTCCGTGAGGAAGGTTAGTTGTCTATGCTCTAATTTTTAATTTTATAAATATTTAATGTAACTATTTTATTTTTTAAATTATTTTAATTAACTTAATCCGACTTAATTTATAGTTTATTTAAATCCATGAAATTCCGGTAAAAGATAAAAAGAAAAGCCTACGGCTAATAAAATCATAATAAAACCTGCTATGCTGAGTAAAGCTGCTTTATTGCCTCTTAAACCTTTTGCAACACGTTCATGTAATAAAAATGCGTATATAAACCAGGTAATAAACGAAATAATTTCAATAGGTTTAACAAACGACATAGATTTAAGCAAAGCGCTTGAAAGATATATACCTATAACAATACCTGCGGTTAAAGCTGGGAACCCCAATTTTAAACACTGATAATTCATATTATCCAACAATTCTAAGTTATATCCGTTCCCTAAATTAAAATAATTAAAATTTTTGCGAAAATTAAATAATTCTGCTTTATTATTACCGCTTTTATTATTGCTATTATTGACAATTTTTAAATTCTTTTTAAGTTTTAGCTTTCTTTCCTGAAAAATATATATTAAAGATAAAATAAATGCAAGCGTGAACAAAGAATCTCCTGCTGATATAAGAATAACATGCGTTATCAAAAGCCATGAATCTACCCTTAATATAGCGGTGATATCTGCAGAAGGAGCAAAATATGATATTAACAACCCTGCTATAACTAAAGGGGTCGCATAAATAACAATATATTTTGCTTTATACAAAAGTTCAAAAAGAATAATGATAAGCATAAGTATCCAGGAATTAAGAAAAATCATCAGGTCAATCGGTATAATCATAGTAAAATGATATTTATCCAAACCCATAAAAACAATTGCGCTCTGGATAATAAAAGCGGAATATACAAAAAAAATAAAGTATTTATGCGGATTATCTTTCTTGAAATAAAGAACCGCATAAGATAAAACATATAATATAAGCGGGATAAAATAATAATTTTTAAAAATCATAGACTGACTTCCTCAAGAAAATTGCTCAAAAATAAACTGATATCATTATATTTTTTCTCCTTCACCAATTCAAAAAGTTCCGAAGAAAGAAGTTTGTCAAATATTTCTTGATTTTTTTTTTGCGGTAAATTTTTCTTTTTTACTTCTTTTCTGACTAAACCTAAAATTTTTACAAAAACAGTATATTCTTCTCCATATATTTTTTCTAAACCTTCCCTTATTTTTCTTGCAAATAGAGGACTGAATCCTCCTGTAAATATTGCAATGTCAAATTCTCCTCTTGATACTAAGGCTGGAAGAGTAAATGTGCATAAAGCCGGTTTATCTGCCACATTGATTAAAATGTTTTTTTGAATGCATCTTTTATATAGCTCTTCTTCCATCTTTGTATTTTCATCGGTAGGCGAAATAGCGCAAAAAACTGCAAAACAACCTTCTTCATCGCCAATTTCATATATTCTTTTAACCCATTTAATTTTTGATTTTTTTGCGATAGTGTCAATATCATCTATAATTTCAGGAGAAACAACGGTAATTTCAGCGCCTTTTTCAATAAGCCGCTCTATTTTTCTTGATGCAACATTACCTCCTCCGACGACAAGCACTTTTTTATCAAAAATATTTAAACCGATCGGATAATATTTCATAAAATAATTTTATTATTTTTTTATTTATGCATTAAAGTATTATACAAGCTATTATTATATATAATTGTTCTTATTATATTTTTTTAATATTTATTTAATTTATTTATACTTTATTGTGTTTGTATTCTGCGGTTTATCCTATTCACTGAAAATTTCCGCCGAAAATATATAAATATCAGCATTTTCTTTATAGGCATCGCTATGCAGTCCTGCCTTTTGAGATACTGCTTCTAAAAATTGTGTTTTATTCATATGGTATTCTGTTGCCACTTGAGGCAGTAAAACGCCATGGTATGGTCCTTTCATTATATACAAGCCGTGTTTTTCTATTATAATTTCATCAAAACTGCTAATTTTTTCTAAAGTACTTAAAACCGATATTTCTATACTAATATTATTAATTTCCAAAGAATCAAGAGGTCTGAATCTTGGGTCGTTAAATGCCGCTTCGTATGCCATTTTATATATATTGGTATAAATGGGCACATTCGAAACAAAGTTTCCTATGCATCCTCTTAACTGTTCGCCGTTTGTCTTTAAAGTTACAAACACGCCGGCTTTTTTCTTTAAGTTATCTGTCAAAGAACTTAAGAGCTCCTCGGAGTTTAAATAATTATCTTTTTTTCCGCTCAAAGAATCTTCAATAGATTTTCTGGCAATTTTTATTAACAGTTTTTTCTCACTCTCAGTTAAATTGGATTCCATTTATGTTCGCCTTTTTTATTAAATTATTAATATTAAACTTATATTATAAAATATTATACGAATATTCTATGTCGGCAGCTCTTTGGAGCATTGCCCAAACACTGCAGTATTTATCTTTTGAAAGCGAAATTGCTCTTTTAATAGCATCTTCGTCTATATTAACCCCTTTAAAATTATATATAATATTAATTTTGGTAAAAATCATGGGGTGCGACACCGCTCTCTGTCCTTTGACGAGTACATCGTAAGATTCAATCATCTGTTTTTTTTTGTTTAGAATTGAAATAATATCCATAGAACTGCATCCTGCTAATCCGATAAGAAGCATTTCTGTCGGTTTTATACCTTCATCGTTTCCGCCTACTTCTTTTGATGTGTCCAAAATGATTTTATAATCAGGATTAGATGAAGAGTATCCTTCAAATCGCAAATTTTTTATATGATTAAGTTTGATTTCCATTATGTTGGGCATAATAATTTACCTCTATTTTATTAATTAAATTATTTTTATATTTACTATTTTTATATTTACTATTTATATATATTTGCATAAAATCACATAAATAAACATAATAAGATTAATAAAAAAATTATCTTTATTTGTTTAAAATTATTTTTTATTAAAATTTTTTAATTAATCAAATTCATTTTTTATATCTCTTCGAAGAAGCATTGATATAGCATCATGCGGCTTTAAACCTTCATAAAGCACTAAATAGACAATTTCGGTTATAGGCATATAAATATTTTTTTGTTTTGCCAATATATGTACTGATTTAGTCGTCGTAACCCCTTCGGCAATCATTTTCATACCATTTACTATTAAATCAAGACTCATTCCCTGAGCAATCTTTAATCCTACCGTCCTGTTTCTGCTTAAATCGGATGTAGAAGTTAAAATTAAATCTCCTATTCCGGATAAACCGGCAAAAGTTTGCCTGTCAGCGCCCATAGCTTCGCCGAATCTAGTAATTTCCGCAATGCCGCGGGTTAATAACGCAGCTCTTGCATTATAGCCTAATTTTAACCCGTCCGATATACCCGATGCAAGCGCTATAATATTTTTAAGCGCCCCGCCAAGTTCTAAACCTGTTACATCATTTAAAGTATATATGCGGAAATTTTGATTATTTTTAAAAAATTCTTTAATGCGGACAAGTACGGAATTATTAAAAGAAGCTACACAAACCGCCGTAGGAAGACCTGCTGCTACCTCTGCCGCAAAACTTGGCCCGCTTAACATAGCATATCTTTCAAGCATTTGCTTTCCAAAAACATCCGAAAATACTTTATGCGGCATCTCTAAAGTATTAAATCCGACACCTTTTGCAGTATTAATAAAAATATAATCGTTAAAATTAAATTGCGTATTATATCGTTTAATTTCTTCAAAAGTGCTTTGTAAAGCTATTGACGGAACAACTAAAAATATTATATCCGCATTTTTAAAAACAGATTCAAATTTGTCTTCAATAATAATATTTTCTTTTAAAACTATTCCAGGCAGATAATCAGAGTTTTGTCTGCATTGTCTTAATTTTTTGGCGAACTCGGAATTTCTGCATTTTAGATAAACTTTATCCGTATATTTGGAAAAATTCACCGCCAATGCAGTCCCGAAACTCCCCGCTCCTATAATTCCCGGCACAATATCTGTATCATTATTTTTTTCATAAAGCATATTTAGAATTAACTATATAAAATGAATAAGTGAATAAGAAATAAATTATTATAATAACGTAATTGCAAAAACACATACAAATAATTTCAAATATTACAGCTATTATCTTAATAATAACGATATATTAAATTATGAATATTAAATTAATCTGCAGTTTCTTCTTCTCCTTCATTTGATGCCAACGCCGCAATGGCGTTAGAAACTTTTTCTCCTTCACTGAGTCCGATGAGCCTTACGCCCATTGTATTTCTTCCTATGCTGCGAAGATTGGACGCTTTGATTCTTATAATTCTTCCCGAAGAAGTTATTAAAATTATATCATTATTTTCTTTTACTTTTAAAACAGCTACGACATTGCCGTTTCTATTCCCTGTTTTAATGGCTATCAGACCGCTTCCGCCTCTGTTTTGCTTGCGGAACTCCGTCATAGTCGTTTTTTTGCCGTATCCGTTTTCTGTAATGCCTACAAGAAAATCATCTTTTGAAGTCAAAATATCCATAGAAACTACTTCGTCGCCTTTTAAAAGTTTTATTCCCCTTACGCCCATTGCGCCTCTTGCAAGAAGTCTATAATCGTTAATATCGGAGCAGATTGATTTTCCAAATTTTGTTGCTATTGTTATTAATGTGTCTTTTAAGGAGTTATCAACAATCTTAACGTTTATGACTTCGTCTCCTTCCCTCAGTTTTACAGCTATTAATCCGCCTTTTCTTACATTTGCAAAATTAATCAAGGATGTTTTTATGATTTGTCCTTTTTTTGTTGCAATAACTAAGGAATAACCTTCATTAAAGTTTTCGGACGGCACAAAAAATGATATTTTTTCATTTTCTCTTAAATTAAGAAGATTAACTATAGGCTTGCCTTTTGATTGTTTTTGCGTTTCCGGAATATTATAGACTTTAAGTTTATATGCTATACCTAAGTTAGTTAAAAATAATATACTGTCATGAGCCATTGCGCAAAAAGAATCCGTCACAAAATCATCTTCTTTAGATTTTATGCCTATATGTCCGCGTCCTCCTCTGTGCTGAGATTGAAAAGAATCAAGTTTGGTTCTTTTTATGTAACCGCTTCCCGTCATCATAACAATCATTTCGTCGTTAGGGATAAAATCTATTTCATTTACTTCCGCTTCTTCAACAACTATTTCGGTTTTTCTTGCATCTCCAAATTTTTCTTTTATAAAAATAAGCTCGTCTTTTATAATTTTTACAATAAGGCTTTCATTAGCTAATATTTCTTTTAATTTATTAACTTTATTTAATATTTCTTCATATTCTTTTATAAGCTGTTCTCTTTCCAGATTAGTTATTTTTTCAAGTTTCATATCAAGAATAGCTTGGGCTTGAATTTCCGAAAAGGTGTATTTTTTAATAAGAGCAGCCTTGGCTTCTTTCGGAGAAGCGGACATTTTGATTAATTCAATAACTTCGTCTATATTTTGAGCTGCTATTCTTAAAGCTTCCAATATATGAAGTCTTGCCTGCGCCTTTTTTAATTCAAACAATGTTCTTTTGACCACTACTTCTTTTCTAAAATCAATAAAATATGAAAGCACTGATTTTACATTAAGCACTTTCGGCTGATTGTTTACTATCGCAAGCATAATTACCCCGAATGTTTCTTCAAGCTGCGTATGAGAAAAAAGTTTATTCATCAAAATAGTTTCGTTAACATCTCTTTTAAGTTCAATTACGACCCTTAATCCTTCTCTGTCCGATTCATCACGAAGGTCTGATATCCCTTCTATTTTCTTTTCTCTGACAAGTTCGGCAATTTTTTCAAGTATTTTGGCTTTATTAACCATATATGGAACTTCGGTTATAATTATTTTATCTTTTTCGGTATGATATTTAGCTCTTACTTTAACAATACCCCTTCCCGTATTAAAATAGTTTATTATGCCTGAGTAGCCATAAACTATGCCGCCTGTAGGAAAATCAGGTCCTTTCATAAATTCCATAAGATCATTTATTAGACAATCGGGGTTATCTATAAAATGAAGCAAAGCGTCAATAGTTTCGCTTAAATTATGGGGCGGTATATTTGAAGCCATACCTACCGCAATTCCCGAAGACCCGTTAATAAGCAGATTAGGGAACTTGGCGGGTAAAACCGTAGGCTCTTTTAATGAGCCGTCATAGTTTGGAATAAAATCAACCGTTTCATTGTCTATATCGTCAAGCATAAAAGAAGAAAGTCTAGTCATTCTAATTTCGGTATATCTCATGGCGGCAGGAGGATCCCCGTCTATAGAACCAAAATTGCCCTGTCCGTCAACCAAGGGATATCTTAATGAAATATCCTGAGCCATTCTAACAATAGAGTCATAAACTGCCGAATCTCCGTGCGGATGATATTTACCTATAACATCTCCGACTATTCTTGCGGATTTTTTGTATGGTTTATTGTAGTCATTGCCTATTTCATTCATAGCAAATAAAATTCTCCTGTGAACAGGCTTTAATCCGTCTTTAATTTCAGGCAGCGCTCTTCCTATGATAACGCTCATAGCATAATCAAGATAAGACTGCCTCATTTCGTCTTCAATGTTAATGTTGATAATATTTTTCTGCTCCATCTACAGCTTTAACCTCCGATTGATTTATAATAATATATAATTTTAATATATGTATATACTAAAGCAATATAATATATTTATTTTTAAAAATTATCCCCCTATTTTATTCATATAAATATTATCTTCTGCAATATTAATATGTCCGCTGCAATTATTTATGCCTATTTTATTATTAAATGAATGGGTTTGATGTTTTTTTTGCAGCAAATTTAACAAATAATTATAAATATCTTCATCATTTACACCGTTATTCAAAATTTTTTTAATGTCATATTCTTCATCATAGAAAAGGCAAAGCCGCAATTTGCCGGACGCGGTTAATCTAAGCCTGTTGCAATCATTGCAGAAATGCTCGGATAACGGGCTTATAAAACCTATTACGGTCTTATTATTTTTATTATTTGAAAAATAATATTCTTTGCTTACGGAAGAATCGCTAATTTTATTAGATTCAAAATCTTTATATTCTGCCTTAATTTTATCCGTGAGTTCCTTAGTCGTAATTGTCCGGCTTATATTTTGTCCTATAGGCATATATTCAATAAATCTTAAATTAAGTTCGTTTTCTATCGCAAAACTTATAAAATTCATCAGTTCATTGTCGTTAGTGCCGCGTATAAGCACGGTGTTTATTTTAATAGGCTCAAAACCTGTGGTCTTTGCAGCGCTTATGCCTTTAAGCACGGCATCAAGATTGCCGCCGCGGGTTATCTTGCTGAAAGTTTCCTTATTTAATGAATCAAGACTTATATTTATTCTTTTAAGACCTGCATTATACAAATCTTGCGCATACTTATCAAGCAATATACCGTTAGTCGTCATAGATATATCTTTTATGCCGCTGATACTGCTCAAATTTTCAATAAAATTAATCGCTCCTTTTCTGACAAGAGGTTCTCCGCCGGTTATTCTTATTTTATTAACGCCATGACTTGCCAGTATATTGACAAATTTTAAAATTTCTTCATAGGACAGCATTTCGCTATGTTCAATCAGTTTTACCCCGTCTTCCGGCATGCAGTATACGCATCTTAAGTTGCACCTGTCGGTCAGCGAAATTCTTAAATAAGTAATTTGTCTGCCAAACCCGTCAATCAAAAAATTATCCGACCGGCTATTTTCAGTTTTGCTATTAATTTTATGATTATTAATAATGTTCATTTATTTTATTTATTTATATTTATTAAGGCATCTCAAAAAAAGATTGCGGGTTTGATATTTTTTTTACTTTTGTTACTGATTTAGGTTCTGTTCCCGCAACATAGGGCATTAAAACAGGGTCCTGATAACTTGAATCGGCAAGCAGTCCCGTATGCGGATTTATTTCGGCAAAAACAATCCCTGCAGGTATCTTAAACGGTTTAGACGGAAAAATCATTAACGCTTTTGACATATAAGCATTCCATATGGGCGCTGCGGTTATAGCTCCAACCATAAATCTTCCCATAGAATGAAAATCATCTAATCCAGTCCATACACCCGTGACCAAAGAAGAAGTGTATCCGACAAACACTCCATCCCTATACTGGCTGGAAGACCCCGTTTTCCCCGCTACGTAAGGAGTAATATTTCTTATTTTTGATATTGTAACGCCTGTTCCGTTTGTAATTACGCGTTCAAGCATATTTGTCAACACAAATGAAACTTGGGGAGATAGCACCTGTTTGCATTCAGGTTTTTTATAGTATAGAATTTTGCCTTGAGGGGTTAATATTTTTATTATAAAAATAGGTTTACATTCAACGCCGCTATTTGCAAATGCAGTATATCCGTCAACCAAATCGATAAGTCTTACGCTTGATGAACCTAATGCCATTGTAAGATTATGCACAAGATGATGAAAACCCATTTTTGAGGCTAAAGCCGTAACTTTATTGATACCGACTTTATCTAAAAGTTTAACTGCGACTACGTCTATGGAATGTGCAAGTCCTATCAGAAGAGTCGTCGGTCCCGTAAATCTTCTTGAAAAATTGTGGGGCTTATAATATTTTCCCGGTACGCCTGTAGGATAAATTGCCGGCGTGTTATCTATAATTGAAGAAGGGGTATATCCCTGAGTTAAAGCTTCCGCATAAACAAAAGGTTTAAATGCGGAACCTGTTTGCCGTTTAGAATAAAGAGCTCTGTTAAATTCGGTATCTTTATAGCTATAGCCTCCAACCATTGCCTTAACATAGCCGTTATGAGGGTCTATTGACACTAAAGCCCCTTCTATTACATCTTTTTCTTCCAAAGAAAATATAGGAATATGATTTTTATTAAAACCGTCAAATTTTACAAGAATCTCATATCCCGGTTTTAATGCCTGTCTTACATTGCTGATTGTTCTATAAGCAAAATAAACATAGCGTTGAAATTTAGATGCCCAACTCATATTATTTACAGGTATAATACCCCGGTATTTTCCGACAGACACATAGGCGGTTTGTCCGTTTTTTGACGTTCCCGTAACAAACCCTTTATATTTATAGCCTGTATAAAGGTCTTTTATATTATTTTTTTCTCTTTTTAATGCCCGTTTCATCTGAGAATATGAAAGAATTTTTAACGGACCCGCATAGCCGTATTCATGCGATAATACCGTTAAATGGGTTTTAACCGCTTTATCGGCATACTTCTGAGCTCTGGCGCTTAATGCCGAATAAATTTTTAATCCGCCTTCTTTGTAAATCTGTTTGCCGTATTTAGCAATTATTAATTGCTTTATTAAAGCGACGTAATAAGGCGCAACCCCGTTATATTTAAAATAATCGTTTAATATAATCGGCGTATTATAGGCTTGAATAGCCTGCTTTTTAGTAATAAAACCGTCTTTATACATCTGGTTTAAAACATATTTTTGACGTCTTTTAGCATCTTTAAAATGAACAAAAGGGTCAAGAAAAGAAGGCGCCTGCGGCAATCCGCCAAGCATAGCCGCCTCAGCCAGATTAAGTTTCCAGACAGGTTTACCGAAATAGCTCAAAGATGCAGCTTCTATCCCATAAGAACCGTTACCTAAATAAATCTGATTTAAATATACATCTAAAATATCGTTTTTTGATAAATGATCCGCCACGCGATAGGCGAGTATAGCTTCTCTTAATTTCCATATATAAGTCCTTTGATAAGGAACAAGAATAGTCTTTGCAACCTGCTGGGTAATGGTGGAACCGCCTTCTACGATATGTCCCGACATTAAATTTACGACAAAAGCCCTTAAGATTGCTTTAAAATCAATAGGTCCTTGATTGTAAAAATTTTTATCTTCCGCAGCTAAAAAAGCCTCTCTTACCTGAACCGGTATATTCGAAAAAGGTACCACTTCTCTATTAACGGGACCGATGTATCCTGCTAATTTCCCCGTTGCCGAATATACATAGTTAACCTGCTGCGGACGATAATCTTTTAAAGATGTGATATTGGGAACTGTTGAAGCAAGCGAAAAATATAATATAGCCACTATGACAATAGGCGCTATTATAATTATGGATACCGTAATTAAAATTATTTTAAGTAAACTTTTCTTTTTTCTTTTTTTTTTATCTTCAGTTACTTTTTTTGCATTATTTCTATTTCCGTTATTCATAATTAAAATTTCCTGCTAAAATAATATATGCTGCCGTTTAAATAACTCATCGCTTATGCCTTAATAAATAAATATATCTCATATTTTTATTAAGATAAAAATATATAATCGGTAATTAAAAAAGATTTAAAATTAATTAAAAGGGCTTCTTATTATATATATTTTGTTATTCTTTAATTGAAAAAGATAAAGCCCCTTTATAAAATCTCTGCCGCGAATATGGCTGATACCGCATACCCCTTTAAAAGATTTAATTTTTAATAACCTGCGATATAGTGATTGCCTGTTATTATTAATGCCGCCGTTAGCCTGCGCGCTATTTTTTACGTTTTCATAAGCATTACTGCCGCTGCGCATCATAACCGACTTTATTACGATATTACCCATATCATATCCTTCAGCCGACAGTATGTTGGGTTTTTCATTATAATAATTTTTATAAGATTTTACAAAATTTTTAACGAATTTATTCCTGCTGTCGGGGAAAAATCCGTTTGGATAGACTATCCCCTGCATATAAAAACTATATTTATTTAAAAAATTTTTAGTGTCTATCTGACTTAACCCGAAAAGTTTAATGCCCGTGATATTGTAATAAGCAAGCTGGGTTAATATTAATTTTAATTTTCCGGCAGACCCGATTAAAAAAAGACCGCCGAAAGGGATATACGGTTTTGCTTTTGTAATACCGTGCATAAGATCGTAAGGAGTGACCCCTAATTGATTTTCCTCTGTTTTTGTCATATGCCCGTGCCCCATATCTTGAAACCTTACAAGTAAATTAAAATTATAAAAAAAATCAACCGTATGCCTTTCGTAAGCAGTTTCGTCAACAATATCTATCCCTAATTTTCTTCCTATAGCGTTTATATATTGAATTGTTTTTTGACCGTATGCATTATCTGGATAAATAACCGATATTTTATCTATTCCTTTAGTTTCGGCAAATTTTAAGTCGGCAGATACTTCATTTTTTACCGTCATTCCGTAATGGAATAAATACGGAGATTTGTACTTTGAAAAATTTAAAGGTGCAGGGGTAAAAACAGGAATTTTATATATTGATGAATATTTTGAAAAATAGGCAATCTGGTTAACAAATAAAGGTCCGATAATTGCGCTGATATTTTTTTGAGCAATACTTTTAAATAAATTTTCAATGGAACCACTGCCGGCATTAAAAGGAAGACTTACTACAATAAATTTTATATTTGCTTTTTTATTTTTTTGTATAGAAAAAAGAATTCCGTCTAAAAATTGTTTTCCGAAATATTTATACCGTCCGTTTGTAGGAACAATAACCGCAATATTATCCGAATTATTTTTAATTTCCGGGTTTTTATTTTTATGATCTGCGTTTTTTATACCTGTATTATTTGATAGACTTGCGCCATAGCCGTAGCATCCGCTAAAATTATTAAAACCTGCAATCAAAGTTAAAAAACTGCTTACGACTATAATAATAACTAAAGCCAAAATGTTTTTATAATTATAATTATCATAAATATAAAAAAAACCGTATTTTAAATTGCGATTAAAATCTTTCATTAAAAATTAATTATCGTTATAATATTATAAAAATTAATAAAAAAATTAATTAGAAACAAAAAAATTATTCATTACTTAATTTTATCATATAATTAAAAATATTTAAAGCAATATGAAAAATCAAACAGTTCAAACAGGCGAAAATATTTATTTAGATAATGATTTAATTAAACTGCTGTATTTTTATCACAGGATTTTCTTGCAATTTAAAAACATAAAACAAGCCGCCGTGAAAAAAATATTTAGAAAAATCATTAAATTATACATAACCGATAATAATAGTAATAATAGTTGCAATTATTATATCGATATTGCGAAAATTTTGGAAAATACGGCATTAGAAACATATAAAATTGATAAAAATATTTTTAATAAATTTAAAAAAATTGCAGAAAACGAAATTAATATCTTAGACAAATTCAATATTATACGCTTTTTAAATATTTATAATGATAGCCTGCCTATTTTTCTTTATTATTATAATATTAATAAAAAAGAATCCTCCGAAAAAGCTGCTGCTTTAACCTGTAATACAGATCACGCAAATAAAAAAATAAATAATATATACCCGAACAATAAATATTTTTTTGGATATAATATAAACGGCATACATAATAATTGCAGCGGCAATATAACAAATAATTTTATAAATAACAATAATAAATTTATATTTATTACGTCTTCAAGATATAAAAACGCCGGTATATTAAGATTAAATGATTATTTAATCAACTGCTTAAGCGGCTATTTAAACAACTTAAGTTGCTCCGGCGGCAGCTTTAATAAATTAAACGAAAGCATAAATACTTCATATTTTATTGGAACGGCAAGCGAATCAGAAAATGATTTGATAAAAAATTATGATAAGGTTTTTAAAGATAAAAATAAAATAATATTAGCGCCTCATTATCCGATGATTCATTTTTTAAAAAATTACCGTCAATACTCAGATTTTTCAGCTATTTCGGCAATAGATCCTTTTGAAACAAATTTTAAATATTGTTATATTTACAGGAACAATCTAATATTAAACATCGCATCGGAAATGATTGTGCTATATTTGTCAAAAAAAAGTTCATTAAATAATCTAATTAAAAAATTTGAAAAATTAAATAAAAATGTTAATATCATAGAAAAGTTTATTGAAAACAATAAAATTATTGATGATATTAATGATAATATTGATCATGAAAAGAATAACAATATAATAAATATAAATGTAAACGCAGGCAAACTACAAGATATTGAAAAAACTATATTAAGTTTTTTAGACTATAATTATAAAAAAAACAATAATATTAATATAACTACAGACGATATAATTAATAATCTAATAAAAATTGTTCAAAAAATAAATAAAAACGATGCAAATCAAATTAAAAAAATTATTCTTCAATCAATTTCTTTAATGGAAATTAAAGGGGTAATAAAAAGAGAAATTTCAGGGGTAATAAAAAAAATATGAAAAATTTAGTTATAGTAGAATCTCCGTCAAAAGCTAATACGATAAACAAATATCTCGGCAAAGACTATGCTGTTAAAGCTACGATGGGACATATAAAAGATTTGCCGAAAAGCAAAATAGGCGTAGATATTGAACATGGGTTTGAACCATTTTACGAAATTATAAAAGGCAAAGAAAAAGTTACCGAAGAAATAAAAAAATATGCTAGAACCGCCGATACCGTTTTTCTGGCGGCAGACCCCGATAGAGAAGGGGAAGCAATAGCATGGAACGTAAAAGAAATTATAGATACTATAAAAGGTAAAAAGCCTGAAGTAAAAAGAGTTCTTTTTAACGAGATAACAAAAGATGCTATCAAAGAAGCTATTAAAAACCCGATAGACCTTAATGAATATATGTTTGAATCTCAAAAAGCAAGGAGAATATTAGATAGATTAGTCGGCTATAATTTAAGTCCTTTTTTGTGGAAAAAAGTCGGGAGAGGACTTTCCGCAGGAAGAGTTCAATCTGTTACATTATATTTAATAGTAGAAAGAGAAAAAGAAATCAATAATTTTGTCAAAGAAGAATACTGGACGCTGTCAGCCGATTTTTTAATTAAAAATAATTCCGGAGATTCATTTACTATTACTTCGGAACTTGCAAAAATAAACAAAAAAGACCCTGAAATAAAAAATACCTCCGAAGCTGAAAATATTAAAACTTCATTATTAAATATAGCAGAATATAAAATTTATAATATCGGCAAAAAATCCGTTAAAAGAAATGCCCCGTCTCCTTTAATTACAAGCACATTACAACAAGAAGCTTTTAAAACAATCAGGTTCTCTGTTAAAAAAACAATGAGCGTCGCCCAAAAACTTTATGAAGGAATTGATTTAGGCAAGGTAGAAAATGCAGGCAGCGGTCCATTAGGTCTTACCGGTCTTATAACTTATATGAGAACGGATTCCATAAGAATATCCGATGTTGCCTCTAAAGCTGCAAAAGATTTTATTACTGAAGAATTCGGGGAAGATTTTTCCAGAAGCGGTACTGCAATTGTTTCAAAAAAACAAAAAACAAAAAAAATTCAAGATGCCCACGAAGCGATAAGACCATCAAATGTTTTTTTGACGCCCGAAAAGATAAAAAATTATTTATCTACGGATGAATACAAACTTTATAATTTAATATGGACATTTTTTGTTGCTTCACAAATGTCTCAAAGTATTTTTGACCAGTATAATATAACAATAAGCGGCAACGGGGAAATCGTTAAAAATAACATAGATGAAAACACCGGCAAAACCGATAACATTAAAAATAGCATTAAAAAAATTAAAAATAAAAAGGGCGATAAAACGGAAACGGATAATAATACAGAAAATATTGGAGAAAATGAGTATTTATTTAAAACTACCGAAAGCATTCTTAAATTTGAAGGATACTTAAAAGCTCTTAATAAATTATATGAACATCCAAAAGAGAAATCGGAGCAGGATGTAAATACAAATAGCAATTTAAATTTAAATTCAGAAAATAGCGAAAAAAATGTTAATGTTAATGAAAGCAAAAATAAAGAAGATAATAAAAAAAATAAAGGATTAAACTCCAAATATATTTTAAAAATATTTGAAGTTTTAAAAGAAAATGACCCTGCTTTTATTCAAGATTTAGATCTTATACAGCATTTTACTATGCCGCCGCCGAGATACACTGAAGCTACTCTTGTTAAAGCATTGGATGAAAACGGCGTCGGCAGACCGTCCACTTATCAGACAATTATATCAAACATTAAAAATAAAGATTACGTCGAAACGGAAACAGAAACAAGCTCTATAGCCAGATTTAAGCCTACGGAACTTGGAATTGTAGTATCAGATATTTTAAAAGAAGGGTTTCCCGATATTTTAGATATTAAATTTACGGCAAACATGGAAAACAAACTTGATGAAATAGAAAAAGGGATTTTAGATAAAAACACACTTCTTGAAGAATTTTACGATAAGCTTGTTGAAAGATTAGAAAGTGCAGGAAAAAATATTAAAGATATAAAAGGTACGTCTATCGCTACCGATATAATTTGCGATAAATGCGGGGAACCTATGGTGATAAAATTCGGCAGATTCGGAAAATTTCTTGCCTGCAGCGGATATCCCGAATGTAAAAATACCAGAGAGCTTTCTCCAATTTCCGAAAACAATAAAAATGTAGCACAGAGCTCAAATGATATCGAAAATAATACGGATAATTCGGGAAACACGGCAAATCCGGAACTGCCCAGCATAGAACCTGCGATAAATTGCGATAAATGCGGAAAACCTATGGTAATAAAATCAGGCAGATTCGGAAAATTTCTTGCCTGCAGCGGATATCCCGAATGTAAAAATACAAAACCTGTGCCTCTCAAATCTAATATATCATGCCCAAATGAATGCGGAGGCTATCTTGTTATAAAAAAAACAAAAAAGGGGAGAAAATTTTACGGTTGTTCAAATTATCCAAAATGCGATTATATAACATGGACATTACCAAAATCTGAATAATTATAATTTATATGCCTGCTGTTATAAACCGTACCGGTATCTATTGACAGGCAGCTGCCTGCGTAAAACATAAATTATATTAAATTATATTTCTTTAAAAGAGGGATTAATTTTTCTATACATAACCCTTCTACATTTTTATAAGAACCCGAATATGATTCTACAATATCTTGAGAATCTTGAATTCCATATGATCCTGCTTTATCAAAAGGTTTAAATTTATTTATA
Organism: bacterium; assembly: GCA_021821565.1. Next base: position 20,159 of record JAKACI010000001.1, read on the forward strand.
TAATTATATATTTCTTCATCGGATAAGTTTTTTATTTTAACCTCGGTTTTATCATAAGAAAATTCATGAATTTGTTTATTTTTATTAATTAGCGCAATGCCGGTATAAACATTATGAATATTATCGGATAGCATATTCAACATATTGAAAGCGGAAACTATATCTTTCGGTTTACCTAAAGATATAAAGGACGAATGGCATATATCTTCATTTTGATTGCAGCTATTTATATTTTTTATGCTTTTATTTATGCTTTTATTGATTCTGCTATTTGTATTTTTGGTTTTATCGTATAATATGTCGTCAATATCGGAATTAAAATTAGTAAGAAAATTTTTATATCTATTTGAATTATTCAATATAACTTTCAATATAACTGCGGTATCGGAACCTATAATGAAATCATCGGGATAAAAACTTTCGATACTTTTAGCTTTATTAAGCGCAAGATTTTTTACAAATTCGCAAGGTTCATTGTCGCCCGAATATTCAGGTTCATTGATAATTTTATGTTCTTTAGATATAAAATTAATTTTATATTCTTTTAAAATTTCTATTCGGCGAGGCGAAGATGATGCTAAAATTATACGGGGCTTAATCATTTTTATTTCCAAGTTCTTTGGAACGCAAATAAGCTGCATTAACGGCAGAATCTATAACATATTTAATTCTGCCTTCTTCAAGCTTGTTTAGACCGTATGCCGTAGTGCCTCCGGGTGATGTCACTAAATCCTTAAGGTCTTTAGTTGAGTATTTGCTAAATTCTTCAGAACTTAAAAGCTCTCCCGAACCCGCCAGCGTTTGTACGGATAGAATAGATGCAATATTTCTGGGCAGTCCAAGTTTAACGGCCGCTTCAATAAAACCTTCGGCAATTAAAAAGAAATATGCGGGGCCGCTTCCGCTTATGGCAGTTACTGCATCAAAATATTTTTCTTCAAGGACTAAAACTTTTGAAGACATTTCAAGAATATTTTTTACTTTATTATAGTCTTCTTCTTTGACGGCATTATTATAACAAACAGCACTCATCCCTTTTCCTGCAAGCGAATTTATATTAGGCATAATTCTGATAATTTTAGGATTATATTTGCCGCGGAATTTTTCATGAAATACTCCGTCAATCGCTTCTATCCTTACGCCGCCTGCTATAGAGACAAAAATAATATCTTTAATTTTCTTGTTTGCGGCATTATTAGAATTATAATTATTATTATCGGCAATATCATCTAATATATCTATTGATGAGCCTGCTGATGAGCCTGCTGATGAGCCTGCCTTTTTTATATTATAGGTATTATCATCGCTGCTAAAGATTTCATTATGCATACGTATAATAGTATCTGCCGCTATTTTTAAAACATCTGCAACCACATTAGGCTTGACTGCTATAAAAACAATATCCGCATTTTCGACTACTTCGCCTACGCTGTTTAAAATTGCAGTGTTAAAGCTGCCTTTCATAAACTCCTGCCTTTCTAATGACGGATCATATATAAATATACCGGTATCTTTTATATTTTTATTATTCATTATTCCCTTTATTAAACCGAATGCCATATTTCCTGCCCCGATAAATCCGATTTTTAACCCCATAATATTGATTTCTCCTTTTTATTTTTTTAGTTTAGTATTTTCAATAAGTTTTAATTAATAATTAATAAAATTTCAATATTATCGTTGCTTTTGCTTTGATATCCGTATTTTTAAAATTAAAAAGTTTTAATTTAATATTATTTAATATTATTACTATTTTTCGCAAATAAAATAATCCAGCATTTCGGAAGCCATTTTTTTATATGAATATTTATTTGCCAGGGCTAAAGATTTTTTCTTTAAATCATTTCTCAAATTTTCATCGGTGAGCACTTTTTTAATTGAATCTGCTATGCCTTCAATATTAAAAGGGTCTACAAAAAGAGCTGCATCTTTAAATACCTCCGGAAGCGCACCTGCATTGGCAAGTATTAAAGGTGCGCCGCAAACCGCGGCTTCCAGAGGAGCGAAACCGAAACCTTCGCTTATTGAAATAAATGTAAACGCTTTAGCATTTTCATAATAAATTTTGGCTTCTTCATCGGAAATATTTGAAAGCTGAATAATATCTCCTATATTTTCTTTTTTTATAAATTCGTCAATAAAATCATATTTTTTAAATCTTGAACCTATTAATACAAATTTTAAATTCTGGAAATTTCCGCATGATTCATAAGTATTGCCGATTGACGTATTTTTATAACTATCTTTATTATCATTATAATTATTGACTTTATTTTTTATATTTAATTGATTATTTTTATTATTTTTAATATTTTGCGAAATATCTTTTATTAATTTAAAGGCTTTAATCAAATTTAATATATTTTTATGTTTTTTTCTGTTTCCAAGATAAAGCAACGATAATATT